>CAZALL010000006.1:0-25320 GCA_964485955.1 uncultured Treponema sp.
ATTGATTCGTGAATTGTATTTAACTGAAGTCCAATTGTTTTTGACTGTTCTGCGGAAGTTTCAGAAAGTTTTCTGATTTCATCGGCAACAACAGAAAATCCCTTACCTGCTTCCCCTGCATGTGCAGCTTCAATAGCAGCATTCATGGCAAGAAGATTTGTCTGTTCTGCAATTGCAGAAATTACTTCATTGGCTGTCTGTAATGCATCCGACTGATATTTAATCTGTTCAATTTTTCTTGTAACTTCTTTTTGCTTTTGAACACCATTATTTGCATTTGATTCAAGTTTATTAAATGAAGTAGAAAGTTTTGAAACTGAAGAATTTACGCTATTAATGTTTCCAAGCATCTGTTCAATACAAGCAGAAGCTGTCTGTACACTGGAAGCCTGAGTTTCAATTATACTGTTAAGAGAATTAATATTTGAAGAAATCTGATGCATGGCACCTGCTGTTTCTTCTACACTTGCTGACTGATTTTCAAGATTGCGTCCAAGTTCTTCTATATTATTTTTTATTTCATTTATTGCAAAAGAAGAATCTTCTGTACTTGACTTAAGAAGATCTCCGTAATTTACAAGTGCATCTTTTGATTTTTTTACATTAATAATAATTTCCTGCAGGCGAATAATAAAACTGTTAAAATCATTTACAAGCTTTTTCATTACTCGAATAGAAGTTTTTTCATTTATAACAATCCGCTTTGTTAAATCTGCATTACCCGAAGCAATTCCTGTTACTATTGAACCTAAAACTTTTATTGGATTTAAAAGAAGTACTATCGAAATTACAACCATTATTATAAGAACAACTGCAATCATCGAAATTAAAGGAACAAGTCCATTTTTTATAAAAGCTAAAAAAGTATAAGATCTGTAAACTAAAACTGCTGCATTTTCTTTTACTGACGGAAGAATATAATACACAGCTTTTTTTGTCTTAATATAATTTGCTTCATTAAGATTAAGTTCATAATTTTTTAAATCTTTTACCTGTTCTTTTAAGGATACATTTTTATTCTGCTTAATATCTGAAGAAAAAATAATTTTTAAATTTTCATCAACAATATACATTTTATAATTATGTGTAAGTTCCCTCTGCCCAAGAGATAAAACTGCAGTTTCTTCATGCTGACTGTCTAAATCAATATTTAATTCAAGGCTTTCTGCTTTTGCAATGCCCAGAAGTTCTTTTTTTGTAGAAGAATTAAAAATTACACGGGCAAGAAAAAAAGTTACAAGCAGTGAGACTGCCAGGGCAACTGCAAAAAATATTACGTATATATGTGTAACACCTTTTTCTTTGATTACTTTTATTTCTTTTTCCAATTTAGTTTCCATAGATAAAACTCCTATTTAATCAGAGTGTAACTTATTATGCCATTGAAAAAAAGTATTTTCAATGCTTACTTTTAATGATTTTCTAAGACAGAATTCTTACAAATTATTCAGTCTTTACTTTTTACTATCTATTAATTATATCTATTATATCCAAAATTTCTACAATTTTACTTGTTGACACTTATTTTTAGGTTTATAATGTCTGCATGTCAATGACTGGAAATATCTATACATTACTCAAAATTTACGCAACTAAGCAGAATAGTCCTCGCATTGACTTTGGTGAATTTTCAGATTATCTTCGCCGCTGTGCTCAAAAACGCATAGAAGAAAATTCTGAATGGGCTGCATTCTTAGGTCTTAACGCTGATAATCTTACAGCAGAGCTCAATAAACTCTTAGAAAAAAAACTTGTTGCCGTAACTACATCAAATTCCGGAAAACAAGAAATTTTTGTCTTAGCCTATTACATTGACCGCTTTACAGCAAAATACCATGAAATTGAATCAAATCCTGCAGTTCCTTTTCCAGCACTTGCAGATCTTCCAAAAAATACTCCTGTTGAACTTATTACACGTCTTCCGGCAGCAGATATAATTTACAAGCTACTTACAAAACAGGAAGTTAACGACAAAATTCTTTACGGAATTATTTTTTCAAAAGAAGTACCTCCTGTTCTTATGCCATCAACGGTAGAAATGACAACTCTTGTACATACAGCTTTGGAAAAACTAAGAGAAATGCTTTCTAAAGAAGAGTTTCATGATTATTTTCTTAAAAAATTATGTATTTCAAATCCTGGAAAAGAAATAACTGCAAAAAATTTTTTTAATTCAATTCTTGCAAATCCTGACAAAGTAATAGATAACCTCAAAAAAACTGGAGAAACTTATTATTACTGGAGTCAACTCTGTTATTTTATTAAACAGGATTACGATAAATTAAAGGATTTTACTACAGAAGATGTAAATATACTTCAGGCAGTTTCAATAACTGAAATTGCAACTTCTTATTATAAATCAAAAGCTCAGGCCAAGCAGAAAAAAGCAGATGCATTTAATCAGTTAGACTTAGCTCTTGAAAAAGCACCTTATTTTTTTACCTATGAAGATATTTGTAAATTTAAAGACAAACAGGGAAAACTTCTTATAAGTCAGTATGATGACAAGGAATTAAAAGAACATCTTTCTGAAATGTCACAAGATGCTGCTCCTGGTCAACTGCCAAATTTGATTACATTTAAGGTTGCAGACAAGGTAAGATATTTTGTACTTAAACAAAGAGTAATGCCTTTAGTAGTAAGACTGTGTTCAGACTGCCGTTCTACAATCCGTGATAATCTTGAAAAAATCTGGACACGCTCCCTTATGGAATTTGAAACTCTGCCAGAAATGAAAGATCAATCACTTTTTGAAAGATGTCTTGAAAAAGAAACAGAAGCAGCACAACCTGTTCTTTACACAATGTTAAATTCTTCATTTTTACCGCTTATAAATTATGAACAGACTCAAAATTCAGAAATGGGCGGAAAGATTACTCTCTTTAGAGAAGGCGATTTAATTCCTTATAGTGAAATTTTAATGATGAGTCGTCAGGAAATTTTAACTGATGTAAAAATCAAACTGCCATTCTGGTATACAACTCCTGTAATTTCATGGCTTGCAGCCTTACTCTTTAAAAAGCCAAAACCAAAAGATAAAAAGAAGGTTGTAAAAACTGCGGTAGAAAGAATTCACGAAGAAGAAAAAGCTGCTCAGGAAAGTGAAAAACAGACAGAAGAAGCAAAACTTTCCAGAAAACAGGAATTCCATTTAATGGCCCAGAAGGCAGAAAAAGTTCTTGTTCCAGAAAACTCAACTTTAGACAGGGAAATTGCTGCCTACAATCACGAATGGAATAACCTTATTGGAAAAGAATCTAATGATAATCTTACAGAAGATGTAAATTCGCTTATCCGTGACTATCTTAGAAAAGTTTTACGTACATTGAAATCATCTTCGTTTACTTTAGACCGTATAAAAAGTTTAGCATCATCCCTTGCAGGTACTCCAAGCATGCAGAAAATAAAAAATCACGCTGCCCTAGAACAGTATATTGTTCTTTACATGGTAAAACTTGTAAAAAATATTTCCTAAAGTAAAAAAAATACATTGCTACCTGGCAGATGCTGGGCGAAGCCACCGAAGACTAATTAATTCAACATAACGGTAATTCATTAAAATTTTTATAATTTTTTCAAAAAAAGTCGTACTTTTTGTAATTTTTTTTCCATATATTATTACGTCAGCAACTTAAAACAGGCGCCGTTTTAAGGGAGACAAAATTATTAAACGCATTTATTTGCGAAGGAAAAAGTATGAATTCACTTAACCAGATTATTATTGAAGGAAATGTTGTAAAAACTCCGGAAAAGAAGGAACTTAATCAGGGCATGCGTATATGCATGATTCCGTTGGCTGTTAACAGACGTTATAAAACAAAAGACGGTTCGGAAGCTGATGAAGTTTCGTATTTTGACGTTGAAACTTATGGAAATTTGGCAGATGTTTGTTCTCAATGGTGTCCTAAAGGTCGTGGTGTGCGAGTAGTTGGAAGACTAAAACAGCAGAGATGGAAGACAAAGACTGGCGAATCTAAGGCTAAGGTTACAATCATTGCAGAGCATGTAGAATTTAAACCATTCTATAAAAAAAATGGTGAAGAAAATGGAAATGATTTTTCTGACAGGAAAGGTCCTTCGAGTGCAGACATGAATAATACAAGTGATTCCAAAAAGAAAAAACTTGCAATGCTTCAGGAAGCTGCCTCTCAGGCTCAGTACGAACAGGAAGCTGGTGAAGTAGTATTCTAGAGTTTTACTATTTGACTTAAAGAATTTATATTCTTTAAGACTTACTTTTAAAACTTACTTTCTACTTGCGGTAAGTGCGTTTGTTTTTGCTTTTGTTTCTGAAATTTTCTGTAGAATTTCGATTTCCTTTACCTGCTGTTGCTTTTTTGGCTTCGGCCTCACGAGCATTACTTTGGGCATAGGCTTCGATTTTTTCAGGATCATAAAAACCATCTTTCCAGTTAAAACGTGAACTGCCGGGAATTACTTCATGTTTATGCATTGCATCCATGAGGTCTTTCATATCTGATTTACGGACTGCAGTTTTTGAATAGTCTATAAGCAGATGAGTATATCCGTTTTGCTGAAGGGTTTGAATTTTATCTACAATACTAAAAGGATCATCAGGCATTACGTAAGAACCATCCTCCGTGGAATTTACTTTAAATACCTTTTCTTCCTTGTCGTAGAAGTATGTAAAATCGTAATCAGAAGGAAGCTTAAAACGCATGCGGAAGAGTGCCGGGTAAGCAAAAATTGTAAGCAATACCCGGGATTTTTCCATTGAAGAGACAAATGTCTGTTCAAGATTACGGTATGAATTTTCTAAAGGTGACTCAAGAGCAACAATGTTCTGATTTTCCAGAAAACTTACCGCCCATCTGTTAAAGGTGTACAGGTATGGTCCTCCGATAAGATTAATCTTATTTTTAGGATTCTTTGCCTGTATTGCCTTAAGGATGGAAATATGAGCAAGATTATTTACAATGTATGTTAAAAAGCCCTGATCAACAAGAGCCTGAAGTGTTTTTGTAAGGTCTTGTAATTTTGCCTCAGGAACATAAGGGTCCAGCGAAATTATCATCATTTTTTTGCTAAAAGGAATTACTGGTTTTTGAGGTGTATTTTTTATAAGAAGGTCATATTCTGTTTCATGATTAAGTTCAAGAATTGCCCTTACAGGTCTTTGTGCCTGAACTAAAAAGAGATCCTTAGTTGTTGAAACCTGAATGTAAAGTCCATTTGGAAACCAGTCAAGTTCATTTTTTTCTACTGGAGTTAAGTCTATTACAGGAAGTCTTTCTCCTCCCGGCTGCTTTCTAAACTGCGAAAGATCTGAAGGAAGAATACGCTTATACCTTTTTGACATAGCCTTTGTTTGAAGAAGATAAATTTCATCTCCTCTGCTAAAACCTAAAGGAATATCAATCCATCTTCTGCCTTTTTCATCACTTGTAACTGTACGAACTTTATGACTTACACGACCGCTGTCATTATGGCGGTGCAAACGGATACTATCTCCCGGATCCGGGTCATAAGAACTACCCGAAATATATGCCATTTGAATTTTATTTTCATCATCATTTTTTTCTGAATTATTTGCATTTACTTTTACATACTGAAGGCTCTTTTTTCTTTCCTCAATAGAGGCATCCCTAAGTTCTGAAATTTTACCAAGATAAATACCTGTTCCACCAGGCTGCTGCGGATTTAAAATTTTTGAACCAGCATTTTCGACACCTTCCTTAAGATCTTTGTATCCATACCAGTAATCTGTCTTGGAACGGGCAAAATCTGTAGAAAGAATTCTCTTACCTTCAGCAATGGCACCTTTTTTATCTGCTTCCCAGTGATCCATTACATAGCGGTAAGCAGCAGTTACAGCTCCAACATATTCAGCAGATTTCATTCTTCCTTCTATTTTGAAACTTTCAATTCCTGCCTGCATAAGGTCCGGAACTTTATCAATTAAAGAAAGATCACACGGTGAAAAATAATAACCTTGTGAAGTTCCTCCATTTTCTTCTGCAGTATAAAAACGACGGCATGCCTGAGTACACATACCGCGGTTGGCAGATTTACCACCTAAATAACTTGAAAAAAGACAAAGACCACTTTCACTTACGCAAAGAGCTCCATGTACAAAAATTTCAAGCTGTGCATTGGTCGAAGCCTTAAGTGCCTTTATTTCTTCAAGACCTAATTCTCTGGCAAGAACAACTCTCTTAAATCCCTGTTTACAAAGAAGATTTGCGGCAGCAGAAGACTCTACATTCATCTGGGTAGAAGCATGTAATTCAAGTTCCGGGAAAAACTCCTGACACATACGGGCAACCCCAAAATCCTGTACAATAATTCCATCCGGTTTAATTTTATTTAAATAAGATAAAAATCTATATAAACGTTCTGTTTCACTTTCCTGACTGACTGTATTTACAGTAACATAAATTTTTTTACCCAGTCTGTGAACACTTTGAACGGCAGCTTCAAACTGATTCCAGGCAAAATTTGATGTTCTTAAGCGGGCATTAAAACTCTTTAATCCTAAATAAACGGCGTCTGCACCTTCTCCAATTGCGGCATCAAGTGCTTCAAGACTTCCTGCAGGTGATAATAATTCAGTCATTCCCCTAGTATACTGATTTTCTTAACAAAATTAAAGTCAATACTTGCAAACTAATGGCCTATAAATTAAAATATATTTTAATATGCACAACGGATTAAACTTTTTTCAGAAACTTTTTGCATCTCTTTTTGGTTCAAACGACCCGGATGCTGAAAAAAAACGCACATTAAAACTGATTGCAAAAAATGTATCTAAATCAAAGTTTAAATTCTATAAACCTCAGAATAAAACTGTAGAAGTTCAGCTTGCAAAATTTATTTACGAAGTCTACAAGGCTGTTTTTCCAGCTCAGGCTATGTTCCAGACAACTACAGTTAATGCAATAAAAGCTGCTGTAATTGACAGATGCCTTAGTGAAAAACAAAAAGCTGCTCTGGAAGAACTTAACGAAGAAGCAATTATAGATCTGTCAAAATCAATGACACTGCCGGAACTACAGTCACGCATAAAAGAAAATTTTAATATTGTTGCAACTGAATTTCGCGGTGGAACTGCTGACAAAACAGATTCTCTTTTTCAGAAACTTATGTATTTAAAAAATTTCTGTGAATTTGATTTTTACTTTTTCTTAAGAAAATTTGATTCTTCTTTGAGGGAAAAAGATTTTTCTTTGACTCCGCATTTTCAGCCAATAAATGCTTCTTACGTAAGCGAAGATATTGAAAAATTTATTGAGTGTGCCTGGGTACTGCCATTTGACGCAGATTGGTCTGATATGTTTGCTCTTCTAAAAGACATTAAAGGAATTGAACCAATTGCACCTAATATGTGGAAAAAAATTCTTTCTAAACTTCTCATGTTAAAAGATAGCCATATTTTTGAATGGATGCTGCAGCTTATTAACGATGATCCATATCTGGTTACTGATATTAAATTTAATGAAGAACATATTGCATCAAAATATCTTGAACAAATTCAAAAACAAGTTGAAGAAGCATTAAAAAAAGTTCAGCAAAATCAGGATACTTCAAAAATAAACTCTCTCTTAATGCAGATATTTGGCAGAACAGAAATCCCTGAATTAAAAAATTATACAAAGTCTGCCGCTGCAAATTTTGAAAAGAAAAATATCGGTACATATAAATATGGAGTTCCACTTTCTTATTTAAAAGAATTTCTTTTAAATTTTGTAAAAACTGAACTTCGTGAACTTTCTGACATTCTTCTTGTACGCGGAAAATGGATTGATCCGGGACAGGCTACAGCAATGAGTGAATGTTTTCATCAACTGCTTGACTGTTGTGATAAATTAATTGAATTTGACCGTTCTCTTGCTGAAGATGTTGATATTGGACTTAAATTAAAAACAATGCTTCCACGTGCAGAAAGAGATAAAGATGTATTTAAAATTATTCAGACTACATTAAAAGATGTAAATAACGAAGCTGTCACAATCATTACAAAGGCTGTAAAAAATGCCATTAATTACGACAAGGAACTAAAACTTCTTATTGAAGATCTTTCAAAATATCCAAGTTGCCAGATGCTTATGAACTGGGAAGAACTGGATAAATATGCAAGCCGCCAGTTAAGACAGACCTGTGTTGGAATCTATAAAAAAATTTATTACCTTGTAAATTTAATGCAAAATTTTCCGCTTGTAATAGAAAAATAAATTTAGTGCTTAACGACAGAATCCACTAGTTTCTTAAATTCAGGATCAATTGTAAGACCTGCAACATTTAAATCTTCTGCAATTGAAAATACTCCTTGATTTTCTACAATTGCATTTTTTTCTTCTTTCAATTCTTCTACCTCTTTTTTATAAGCACCAAATGTCGTAAAATTAAATGAACTTTTTTTATCTTCTACAGGCTGAACTATTGTTGCATCTTTTAAAACCGTTCTTTCAACTTTAGATGCGGCAGCAAGAAGTCCTTTTTGTTTTACAGTCTGACTTTTCTTAGACGAAGATTTTAATGCTCTCTTTAAAAGACCATCTTTCTTTTTATTATTTTCATTTTTGTTTTCTTCGTTTACAAACTGCTCTGCTTCTATTTTTTCTGCAGGGCTTTCACTTTCTTGAACTGCATGGCTTACAGGAAGATAACGTTCTTCATCCATAATAAAATCATCAAGTGACGAAAAATCAAGTGAAGAAATTGTAAAATTTTCTACAGCCGCTTCTTCTTCGGCAGTAAGCTGATGAGGAAATGAAATTGTGCCAAACTGCGTTTTTTCAGAAAGGTCTATGCTGTTTTCATTACTTTCATTTAGTTTGTTTACTGTGTTTACAAAATCGTTTAAATGTTCAATAGGATGTAATGCTAATTTATTTTTATCTGAATCATCTTCAGTTTCGCCAGCATCTACAACTTCTTTAGCTTCGTCAACATCTTCTGCATCTTCAAGTTCTTCAGCATCTTCAGCTTGGTCTAATTCTTCAACATCTTGTAAATCTTCAACTGCTTCAACATCGTCTGCTTCGTTTAATTCTTCAACTTCTTGTAAATCTTCAACTGCTTCAACGTCGTCTGCTTCGTTTAATTCTTCAACTTCTTGTAAATCTTCAACTGCTTCCGCATCTTCTACTTCTTCAAGCTGCTGTGTTTCTTCAGCTTTACTAACACTGTCTATTTTAGAAGACTCTGATGCAATTGACTTTACAGAAATATTTCCCTTAGACAAAACATCTTCAAGCATTGCCTTAAGCTGCTGTGTATTTTTTTCAGAAAGAGAAATACTTGCATTTTCTGTTGAATTATTTGCACCCATTGCAGAAAGAATTTCATTCCAACTTCTGTCCAAAAGTGCATCAACTTCCTTAGGATGTTTCCTTGCCCTGCTTCCAAGACTTTTCTTTATCTCTGAATTTACTTCCTGTTTTCTAAAGGCAATATCAGAAGAAATTTTTGCCCAATCAGCATTAGACTTATTGTCAACATATTCTGTAAGAAGTGAAAGTTGAAATTTTCTTATTCGTTCGCGAATGACAACCATATCATCATGGCGAAGATTAAAGAGCATAAATATAATTAAAAATAAAGTAATAAAAATGCAGACAAGAAGTAAAACTTTTACTCCTCTAGGAAAAATAAATGCATTTTCATTAAACACCCATCCAATTTTTGCGTAGGTAGATTTATTATTTGAAAGTAAAATCCAATCACCACTTTCACTTTCGAGCAAAGGCTCTGTTCCAAAAAGCCCCTCACTCCATTTTTCACAGACAGCTTTTTCAACTAGAGAACTGCCTATTGAAGGTATACCAAAAACAATTCCAGATTGATCACTTTCCCCATTTTTACTTACTACAAGAAATCCCTTGTCGCTTAAAGAAATTAAATTTTTACCTGTCAAAAACCGTGTAAAATCCGCACAGTCAAGATAAAAAACAATCACGCCACGATTTACAGAATAAGTATCATAAAATGGAAACGAAATTATAAACTGATTTTTTGTAGAATCAAAATTAATTGAATAATCTTTATTAGAATCATCTTTTTTATAGGAAGAAAGCTTAGAAAATTCAATCAACTTTTCATCATAATTTGAATAGGAAACTGAATTATTATTTCTTTTTAATAAATCAGAATCAAAAGTTGAATAATGAATCGCTCTTGCATTTTTGTCTATAATACGGATTCCAGAAAGACCTGTTGTCTGAGAAAAAAGATCACCTGTAAGTTTAGAACGTTTTTTTACATCTTCCTGAGAAGGCCTTACCTGTACAAAACTTTTAACACAATCTTCATCTTTATAGTTTTCAAAACGTTCTTTTGCGGTATCAAGATACTGATCAAGGCTAGAACTTATTTTATCCAGCTGACTGTTTATCCCGGAAATTATTTTTGGCTGATAAAAACGGGTCTCTACAAATTTAAATCCACCTGTAAAAGAAAATACAGTAAGGACTGTAAAAATGAGGACGGTTATTAATAAACTGAAGGCGGTTTTTTGTCCGGATGTCACAATCAGCTCCCAAAAATTCTTTTTTTCGTTCGTTAAATTTTCGGAAACTTATAAGCAAGACATTAGAAAAATCTTTTTTTAAGCTAAAGTGCAGTTTTTCTACAGTATTTGCACTTAAGACTTCTTTTTGCTATAATAAAAAAATCATGAAAAGTAATTTTATCTATTCAAAAAAAATGACCCTTGCAATAAGAATTATAAGCTGCATCATGATACCGCTTTTGCTTATTGTAAATATTCTTTCGATAAATAAGTCATGTGAAAATTTTATTTTACTTAACAAAGCATTTATCTGCATGAACTTTATTTCTGTTAGCGGATGTATTTTTCTTTTTATTTTTCCAGAGAAACTTGAACTTCTTGCATTTTTAAGTCTTGGTTATTCAATTCTACATATTTTATACTGCCCCTTTGATTTTTTAGCACTTGCATGGCAGCAGCTTTTTTTAGTTCTTCTTTACTTAAGAGGATTTTTTTTACAGCACGCGAAGGCAAAAGGTACTGTTTTACTAACTTTATTCTTTTTGATATTTCTTTTTAACATTCATCTTGGATTTTTTACATTTCTAAAACTTTGTTTCTGGTACATAAGTGCATTTATAATTTTATTTTTTATTTTCTTTGCCCTGCTTGAAACAAAAGAAGATTGCGAAACTAAAAAAGATTTAAATCTTGCGAACTTTAACGGAACAACTATCCGCGATCTTGAATGGCTTTTACATATTCAAAAAGGCGGACAGTATAAAGAACTTGCATCTTCATATAAAGTAAAAATTCAATCAGTAAAAAACAGACTTTTTAATTTGTACAAAATACTGGGCGTAGGTGACAAACGCGGTTTTTTAAATACCTACGCTGATTTTAATATAGTTTTTCTCCCGTAAAATAAAAAAATTACGCAGAAAGACGAGAGATTTTTTTTACAAAAAAGTCCATATTTGAAGCAACAAAAAGCAATGTATAAAAGACAACGGCTCCTGCAAAAACCATGTAGAAGGCAATTGTAAGATCGCGACTCTGATGAGTATATATTCCAAAACACAGCATTCCAAGAATCATCAAAAAACCTATTATTATCCACTGGGCAAATGACACCTTGTATTTCTTTGGCTTATAAGACGGATCTACCTTTTGCATTATTGCTGCAATAGATGCGTCTGTCAGCGGAGTTTTTAAGTTAAGTGAATGTCCCGAAAGTTTTTCTGCTTTTGTAAGGGAGCGAACTTCACTGCGACATTTTTTGCATTTTAAAAGGTGCATAGAAATTTTTACAGGAAGTCTTTGCCCCTTATCAAGCATTAAAAAGTCGTCCATAATTTTGTCGCAATTAGTTTTCATATTTTTACCTCGCCTGTGAAAAATCCTGCAGTTTTGTACGCAGAATTTGTTTTGCCCTAAAAATGTGTGATTTTATTGTATTTACAGGAAATCCTGTGATTACAGAAATTTCCTCGTATGAAAAGTCAAAAAAAAAGTAAAAGTCCAAACAGACCGCATAATTTTGTGGCAGTTCTTTTACTGCTTCCCTTACAGCCTGGGCGGTAAGTTTTAACATCTGATTTTCTTCCGGAGTTTTGCCCTCTGAAGGAATTATTGTATCATCTTCAAGCGGAAGATATTCTTTTCTACGGCTTTTTGAATTTATTGCAGTTGTATATGCAATTCTTATAAGCCATGTAGAAAACTGACTTTCACCTTTAAAAGAAGAGAGGTTCATATATGCCTTCAAAAAAACATCCTGAACAAAATCTTCTGTATCAGCTTCATTCTTAAAAAAACTTCTGCCTACAGCCTGAATTCTTGTCTGATAATAAGAAACAAGTTTTGCAAATGACTGTGAATTACCTGCAATACTTTCTTTTACCAGTTTAATGTCACGTTTTAAGAGTTTAAGTTGTTCAGAATTACGAACAATGCTACTCATCAGACATCTTTTTCTTATTAGGTTTTATTTTATAGTAAATCATGAGCATTAATCCTGTAGCAAGAGGAATAAGCCCACCTAAAAGAGCATAAGATTTTCCTTCAAGAAGAATAAAAAGTATTGTAAGAACAAATCCTACTCCTGTAAGAAGAAGACCTGCTAAAAGTGAAAAAGATTCCCAGTCAAATTTAGGAGGATTAAAATTATTTGTTTGAATACGTCTTTTTACTTCAAGATGATGCCATAGAAGTGCAAAAAATAAAAGAACTCCTCCTACGACTATTCCTACAATCGGAATAATTGAAATAATTACCTGTGCTGCGGGGGTTGTAATTACACTTTCCATATTTATTATTTCTCCTCGTTACATGTATCTTCTTATTGGACACAATTTATTAAAAAAAGTTGCATTACTTTTACCAGAAAAGTTTAGAAAATAAAAGCATAGGTATCAAAAAAAAGAGAACTTATTTTTCCTAAAGAAAGTTCTTTGTTTATTATATCTATAAGTTCATCTTTAACTGCATCTTCTCCCATACTTTTTAATTTCTGTATTGAATGAAGTGAAAAATAATCTGTAAAGACTTTTTTTAGCAAAAGATTTTTATCTGAAAGTTCTTCAAAAAAAGCTTCATCTCCGGCAGGGTAAGAAAACCATGGTTTTACGACAACAATTGCATTTTTTTCTTCACCGTCATTTTCTGCTGTTATGATGCGAAGTTCTCCAAGCAAAGTATAATCTAAAGTTTCCTTTGATTTTTCCTTGTTATAATTAACCACAGAATTTTCTGATGAATTTAAAACTGCACTTTTTGATTCATCCTTATTTTTATTTTTTATTGTGTAGATTATTCCTACCGTTAAAAAAATAAATACAATTAAAAAAGCCGTAATTATAAGTATTTTATCAAAAGTAAAAAAATGTTTTTCTTTTTTGGCAATAAAACCAGGTCCCGTATCTTTAAAGTGCATTTTATTTTTTTATAATGTAAGGAGCTGCCAGAGCCAGTGTTCTGCTGGAAGCTTTTCCTTCGTCATCAAAGGTTCCTTGAATACGAGCAGTTAAGTGTATGCCGTCTTCAAGCCATTCTTCTTTTGTAATAGTTCCATTTTTTCTGATTAACACTTCTATGTCTGTTCTTTCAAGCGGAATTATGTAATTTTCTTCTTTGCCTAAAAGATTTTCTGTTATTTTAGATAAAAGTTCTTCAAAGCCTTCTTGCGTTTTTGCACTTAAGTAAATGGCATCTGGAAATGCTGCTTTTAGTTCCGCCATACGCACAACATTGTCTTTTACATTGTCAATCTTATTTAAAAGTACTAGTTGCTGTATTTTATCTGCATTTATTTCTGCCAGTACTTTCTGAACTTCTTTGTACTGCTTAAAAAAATTATCATCACTTGAGTCAACTGTAATTAAAAGAAGATTTGCCCTGGATGCTTCTTCCAATGTAGATTTAAATGCTTTTATTAAAGTGTGAGGAAGATTTGAAATAAAACCAACTGTATCTGTAATTAAAATTGAAGTACCTTCAGGAAGTTCTAATTTTCTTGTCGTAGGATCAAGAGTTGCAAATAATTCATCTTCTACAAAAACTTCAGCGCCGGTCAAGGCATTTAAAAGACTTGATTTTCCTGCATTTGTATAACCCACCAGAGCACATGACTGCAAAGCCGTACGCTCCCTTTGTTTTCTCTGGGTTGCCCTGTTTAATTCAACACTTTCAAGTTCTTTTTTTATCTGAATAATTTTTTCTTCTATCTGTCTGCGATCAAGTTCAAGTTGAGTTTCTCCAGAGCCCTTTGCCCCGTAAGAACCTCCCCTCTGACGTGCCATGTTGCCGTAAGTATGACTTAGTCTAGGAAGAGAATATGTTAATTTTGCAAGTTCTACCTGAAGAACAGCTTCTTTTGTCTGTGCCCTCTGTGCAAAAATACGAAGAATTACTTCATTTCTGTCAAAGCATGGAAGATTTGTAAGTTTTTCCCAGTTACGCTGCTTAGTTGGTTCAATTTCCCAGTCAAAGATTATGCAGTCAGCCATAAGTTCTTTTGCACGATTTGCTATTTCTGCAGCCTTACCCTTTCCCATTCCGTAAACAGGAGCAACTTCAAGACGTGTCATAGTAAAAATGCCGACACACTGGTAACCCATTGTTTTTACCAGTCCTTCAAGTTCAACCGGGCGAGGATCTTCTTCCTTATTTCGAGGAGGTTTTCCAACTAATAGAGCCTTTACTACATATTCCTCTTCTTCTTTTACTTCAACCATATTGTGATAGTATAATGATTAAAAATTTAAGTATCAATTGATTATTTATTTTTATAAGAGCAAAAAAAAGGTGGCACACTTAAGTACCACCTTTTAATTATTTAAGATTTAACTTATTTTACTTTTTTAAGCTTCCAGATGTCTTTAACGTAGTCTTCGATTGTACGGTCAGAAGAGAACTTACCGGCATTGGCAATATTGTAAAGAGCCTTCTTTGCCCATGAAAGTCTATCCTGGTAAGCAACGGAGATTTTTTCCTGTGCCTTGCAGTAAGAATCAAAGTCTGCAATTACATAGAATACGTCTGCACGCTGACCTTCAACTCCGTTAAGAAGTGAATCATAAAGTTCACGGAATTTACCTGTTGTATCATAAGTTCCGTCAACAAGCTGATTTAATACCTTCATAAGAGCAGGATTAGCTTCTGCTGTTGCACGAGCATTGTAACTGTGTTCAACTTCCATTGTATGAATCTGATCACTTGTAAGACCGAAGATAAATTCGTTTTCATTGCCAGCTTCTTCTACAATTTCAATATTTGCTCCGTCAAGAGTTCCTATAGTTGGTGCACCGTTTACCATAAACTTCATGTTACCAGTACCACTTGCTTCAAGTCCAGCTGTAGAAATCTGTTCACTTACATCTGCGGCAGGAATAATTTTTTCTGCAGCACTTACGCGATAGTTTTCTACAAACACAACACGAAGTTTTCCGCCAATTGCGTGGTCATTATTTACCTTGTGGGCAACTGCATTGATAAGTTCGATGATGCTCTTTGCACGGCGGTAACCACTTGCTGCCTTTGCACCAAAAATATATGTATGTGCAGGAGGATTATAAGAAGGATCTTCTTTAATGCGGTTGTATTCATACATGATGTGGAGAACATTTAAAAGCTGTCTCTTATATTCATGAAGACGCTTTACCTGTACGTCAAAAATACTTTCAGGGTCAAGCATTTCATTCTGGGTGAGCTTTAAATATTCTGCAAGGCGCTTTTTGTTATTAAGCTTAATCTTGTTGAGTTTTTCAAGAACTGCCTTGTCATCTGCAAATTTTTCAAGTCCCTTAAGTTTAGAAAGGTCTGTTTCCCATCCGTGACCAATTTTATCTGTAATAAAATCAGAAAGTTCAGGGTTAGCAAGCAAAAGCCAGCGGCGCTGTGTAATACCGTTTGTTTTGTTATTAAACTTCTTTGGATAAAGTTCTGCCCATTCCTTAAGTTCCTGTTCCTTAAGAATACGTGTATGTAAAGCAGCAACTCCATTTACGCTGTAGCCTGTATGAATTGCAAGCCATGCCATGTGAATCTTATTATCTTTGATGATGCGGAGTTTATTATGTCTTTCGTAATCACCAGGATATTTTTTTTCAAGTTCAATATTAAAGCGACGGTCAATTTCTTCAACAATCTGATAAATACGTGGAATAAGTCCCTGGAAGATGTCGATAGGCCATTTTTCGAGAGCTTCTGCCATAATTGTATGATTTGTATATGCAAATGTATTCTGACAGATTTCCCATGCTTCATCCCAGCCCATATTGTATTCATCCATAAGAATACGCATAAGTTCTGGAATTGCTACTACAGGATGTGTGTCGTTTAACTGAATTGCATGAAGTTTAGGGAACTTAGAAAAATCTGTTCCGTTATTTTTAACATAAGTACGGATCATGTCCTGAAGAGAAGCACTTGTAAAGAAGTACTGCTGCATAAGACGTAAAGTTTTTCCGCTAGGACCGTTGTCATTTGGATAAAGTACACGGCTGATGTTTTCTGCATCATCTTTTCTTGTAACAGCATCGTGATAGCGCATGTCATTAAAAAGCTGAAGGTTAAATCCATCTGGACTTGAAGCTTCCCAAAGACGAAGTGTATCGATTGTGCTTGTTCCATAACCAATAATAGGCATATCGTAAGGAGTTGCCTTTACTTCTCCCATCCAGTTGCCAAATTTAACAGTAACTGCAAGGTCTTCACGTTTTACTTCCCAAGGATCACGAAGTTTTAACCAGTCATCAGGATATTCAACCTGCTTACCGTCAATAATACGCTGTTCAAACATTCCGTATTCATAGCGGATACCGTAACCCATTGCAGGATAGTCTAAAGTTGCAAGAGAATCCAGGAAACATGCTGCAAGACGACCAAGTCCACCGTTTCCTAAACCTGCATCTGGTTCTTCTTCTTCAAGAAGATTATAGTCAACGCCAATATCTTTAAGTACGCTCTGAATGTCTTCACGGATGCCTGCATTTGTAATGTTATTACCGAATGCACGTCCCATAAGAAATTCTGCAGAAAGATAGTAAACTGTGCGCTGTGCTTTCTTTTCGCGGTTCTGGCTGGTTTTTACCCAGTCTTCGCTGATGTAGTCCATAATACATGAACTTACAGCATCATAAATGTCATGTTTTGAAGCTTCCTTTATATCTTTTCCACACTGTCTGTGGAGTTTTACCTGAAGATCTTCTTTAAACTTTGTTTTGTCAAATTTCATCTTATTCCTCACGTAGGGTCAATTACCTGCAAAAGTTTGCATAAATTAGCATGAATTGTCAAGGGCATGAAGCTTTTAAGGCATATTATAAAACCCAATACGTAAGTCTAGTCAAAAAAAAGGCCGAGACAGAAAAAATAAAATGTAATTTATTCCCCTAAAAAAATAAAATAAGCTATAATTAAATCTCTAAAAATTTTACAGGAAAATCAAATTGGAAGCTATTACTCTTTCTTCTGAACAAAACAGAATTATTGCATTGACAGACAACGAAAACTGCATGCTGGAACTAAAAACCGATGATGTGAGAAAACAATCAGGGCTTATGAGGGGTGAAGAAAGTTTATGCTACGACATTTACGGTATAAAAGGCAGAGATAAAAAAATTTATAAGCGTACACAAAACTGTATTACAAAAGTTTTACCATGGGCATTTACACTTTTTTTTACAGAATGCAAGTGCTCTCTTAAAATCAGTATCGTAAAGGGTTGTATTTTTATTTATGTCGAAGAAGCGGGTCTGGCAGAAAGTATAATTCTTTCTCTTGCGCCTAAATATGCAGAATATTTTACTTTAGGCAGGGGCTTTTGTGCGTCTTCACAAATTAACTGCAAGCCTTTGGAAAATTCTTTAGACCGTTCACTTTTTTGTTTTACCGCTCAAAAAATGCAGGGAACTCAAATTTATATTTCTTTTGAACGCGATATACTTGAAGCAGAAAAAAATGCACTTTTTTGTCTTAAAAATGATATTTATGGTTTGAAGCAAAAAAATTACATGGCATTCTGTAAAAGAACGAACTTTATTATAGAAGATGAAGATCAAGTTTCTTCGGCAAGAGCATGGTCACAGGCTACTGGAATGTCATTTATTACCCGTGAAGACAATTACACTGGTATTTGGGCGGGTTTACCATGGTTTAGGGACAACTGGGGACGTGACACTTTTATTGCCCTGCCAGGAATTCTTTTAGTCAGCGGAGAATTTGAAATAGCCCGGAATGTCATAAAGGGATTTTTAAAATTTCAGGACACTAATCCTAAAAGCCGCACTTACGGACGCATTCCAAACCGCTACAATGATCACGAAACAATATACAACACTGCCGACGGTGCATTTTATCTTATCCGCGAAATTATGGAATATGTCCTGTATACGGGTGATGTTGATTTTCTTAAAGAAGTATGGCCAAACATCAAACTTGAACTTGAAACAGATTTAAATTTTAGAACAGACTCAAATGGATTTTTGTTTCACGGTGACGCAGATACCTGGATGGATGCCCGTATCAAAGGCAAAAAAGCCTGGTCACCGCGAGGAAACCGTGCAAATGACATTCAGGTTTTATTTTTTACAGCCCTTTTGTGTGCCAGCCATATTGCCTCTTTAACAGGTCACAGTGATGAAGAAAAAAAATGGAAGGCAGCAGCTCAAAAAGTAAAATCTTCATTTATAAAATATTTCTGGGACGGAAAATCCCTAGCAGACAGAATTGACACTTTTGGAAGGGCAGACTTTAGCGTGAGGTCTAATGCTCTTATGCTTTTAACAATTCCTTTAGAAAATGAAAAATTTTTACCTGATGAAATTGCAAAAAAAATTACAGAAGATACTATAAAAAAACTTCTTTTTCCATGGGGACTTTGTTCTCTTTCTCAAGACCATGTAAATTTTCATCCTTACCATGACAACTGCAAACTCTACCACAAGGATGCAGCTTACCATAACGGAACAATCTGGGGCTGGAACGATGGTTTTGCAATAGGAGCAATGTGTCTTACCGGCCACAAGGAGCTTGCATGGCAGCTTTCAAAAAATCTTTCTGACCAGATATTAAATTTGGGTTGTGCTGGATCAATGAGCGAAAATCTTTCGGCATATTTAGATAAAGAAAATAAAATTCATCCAAGCGGAACTTTTAGCCAGGCATGGAGCGTAAGTGAATACAACAGAGTTTTCTGGCAGTATTTTTTAGGTCTTTTACCGGATTTTACAAAAAACTACATTTACTTTAAACCTAATATGCCTTTAAGCTGGAAAAAGGGTTCTGCAAGAGCAGGTTTTGGAATTGATAAAAATAAGTGTACCTTAGAAATAAAATGGCAGGATGATAAAATTAGTCTTTTACTTACAGACACTAAACTAAGCGAAATTAAAATTATTAACCGCATAGGACAACTTCTTGTTCTTAAAAAAGACATTTTACTTACTAAAGAACGCTCTTATTTTAATTCTCCAGATACAGAAGAAACTTTAACTTTTGCAATGCCACAAAAAACTATTGGTTCTGGCCTTGAACCCCACTGTTTACAGGAAGAAGATTATCTTGAGAAAAAGATTCTTTGTGATTACGGTATTTCAGAGGCGTCGTACCTTTAAGCTTTTTAAACATACGTATAAAGTAACTAAAGTCTTTAAAACCGCAGGAATATGCAATATTTATAAGTTCTTCACTGCCAGTCCTTAAAAGATAAGAAGCCTGATCTATTCGGTAAATATTTAAATATTCAACCGGAGTATGACCCGTCATCGATTTAAATACTGCACAAAAATATTTTGGTGACATACCTGCAGCATTTGCCATATCTTCAAGTGTAATAGAAGCAGAATATTTTGTTTCAATAAGTTCCATTACTGACTTAAGCTGCTCTGTACGTCTTCTGCTTTGACTTTGAACTTCTGTATCTTTATAAAAAAGCTGTTTTGATTGTATATAACCAAAAAATTGCTGTAAAGCTCCGGCTGTAATCAACTGATAGCCTTCAGCCTTATTTTTCATTGCCCTAAAAGCACTTAAAGCTGCTGAATAAATTTCAACTTCACTGTCTGGAATAAGAGACTTTACTGCAATCTGATGATGAACCATGTTATGCAAAAAAGTATCCTGACCAAAACCTCGAGCTCTTAAAAAATCAATCTTAAAAACAAGAGATTCAAATATGCAAGACTTACCTTCTTTTTTATTTTCTCCGTGAAGCACACCATCGCGTATTACACAAACTGAATTTGGTTTTATTTCAATTTCCTTGCCGTCCAGCGTAAAAGGAAAAATACCACGTAAAACATGAATTATTTCATATTCAACATGCCAGTGAACAGGCAGATTAAAATTTGCATCACTTGTGTCACAAAGATAATATTCTATTGGAAAATCCCCTGTTCCACGTTCAAATCTTTCACTTCGCCTTAAATCGTACATATTCCCCTGTCATTGTGCCATAAATAAAAAATCTGAATATATTTATATTTTTAATTACTATATCACAAGATTTTGCCATTTAACAATACTATAATTAAATTATGATAAAGAAATATACTTTTGGAAATCCTATTGAAACTCAAGCTGTCGTAAAAAAAATTGAACTTTCTTCAGAAAGTATTAAAGACGGAAAAACTTTTACTGATAAAAATAATTTTAATTTTTTCTACAAAATGGATATTGATGACCAGATATTTGGTCTTGGCGAAAATGTAAGAGGAATTAACAAAAGAGGCTTTTCCTATACAAGCTGGTGTCTAGACAATCCTAATCAGGGGGAATACAGCAACAGTCTTTATGCAGCCCACAACTTTATTATAATAAAATCAAAAAAAACATTTGGTATTTTTTTTGATACGCCTCAAAAAATTACATTTGACTTAGGCTTTACAAAATGTGATGAAATAAAAATCACTTCTTCGCCAGATATTGACCTTTATTTTATTTACCCTGAAGAAAATGCAGAAAATATTTTTTACAATATCATAAAACAGTTCAGACAGTTAATTGGAAAAAGTTACCTTGCACCACTTTGGGCATTTGGTTATTTACAAAGTCGCTGGGGTTACAAAACAAAAGATGACGTACTTAAAGTAATTGAATGTCATAAAAAAAATAAAATTCCGCTAGAAGGAATCTGCCTTGACATTGACTACATGGTTGACTACAAAGACTTTAGCGTTGACGAAAAAAAATTCCCTGACTTTAAAAATTTCGTAAGCGATCTAAAAAAAGAAGGTATCTATCTAGTTCCTATAATTGATGCCGGCATAAAAGTACAGGAAGGCTATGAAGTTTACGAAGAAGGATGCAAAAATAATTACTTCTGCAAAAAAGAAAACGGAGAAAATTTTATTGGCGGAGTCTGGCCGGGACGCTCTGTATTTCCTGATTTTTTAAATAAAGATGTAAGAGAATGGTTTGGGAAAAAATACAAGATACTTACAGACAATGGCATAGAAGGCTTCTGGAACGACATGAATGAACCTGCACTCTTTTATGGAGAAGACAATCTTAAAAATGTATTTGAAAAACTTTCTGAATTTAAAAATAAAAACATTGATCTTTCAAATTACTTTGCCATGGGCGATCTTGTAAGAAACATGTCCAACAACGAAGAAGACTACAAGAGCTTTTATCACAATCAGACACTTTCAGACGGAACTGTAAAAAACATAAGACATGATAAAGTCCACAACATCTACGGAACAAACATGACACGATCTGCAAGTGAAGGATTAAATTTAATCGACAGCGATAAAAGATTTTTACTTTTTTCTAGAGCTTCAAGTATTGGTTCTCACCGTTACGGCGGAATCTGGACAGGCGATAATGGTTCAACCTGGTCTCACCTGCAGATGGGATTTAAGATGATGCCATCCCTAAACATGTGCGGATTTTTATTTTGCGGAACTGACACAGGCGGATTTGGCTGCAACACAAGCCGTGATCTTTTACTAAGATGGCTTTCATTTAGTATATATACACCTTTAATGCGAAATCACAGTGCCTTAGGTAGCCGCGAACAGGAATGCTATCAATTTGAAAATACAGAAGATTTTGCAAGTATCATTTCTCTTCGCTACCATCTGCTTCCATATATTTATTCTGAATACATGAAGGCTTCTTTAAATGATACAATGCTTTTTAAACCTTTCGCATTTGAATGGCCAGAAGACAAACGTGCCTGCCATACAGAAGATCAATTACTATTTGGCGAAAGTTTAATGATTGCTCCAGTTATGGAACAAAATGCTTTTGGCAGAATGATTTATCTTCCTGAAGAAATGACCCTTGTCCGATGGAGTAAGAATAAAATTACAGAAACAAAAAATCTTTCTTCTGGAGATTATTTTATAGAAGTGCCTCTTAATGAAGTTGTATTCTTTATAAGAAAAAACAGCCTACTTCCGTTTGCAAAAAAAGATGCATTTAATTCTTCCCAGGTAAACTTCAACGACTTAGAACTTTTAGGCAACGGAAATGAATATGTACTTTACAAAGATGATGGAAAAAGTAAAAAAGTAAACTTTGATAAAAATATTACTTTGTTAAAAAAATAATTTTATGGAGTCTTGAAAAAAAGCAATTTATTCAGGGCTCCATAAAAATTCAATAAAAATTATCTTATCTTAAAGAAGATACCAATTAAGGCCAATGTAATTAAAATCTGCATAATCATAAATTTTATAAGAACCTGAGTTGGAGACCAACCGCGATTTTTTCTCATATGATCATGAAGTGGAAAACGAATATTTGTAAAAATTGAAATATGGAAGAATCTTTTTAAGGCAACTTTTAAAAGCCCCATTCCTCCATTTACGAGCATAATGGAAGAAGTTGCAAAAATTAAAAGAGGATTACCAGTTACCATTACGCACATTCCAATAAAAAATCCCAAAGCACGGCTTCCTGCATCTCCCATAAGTACTTCACTTGGAAATGCATTATGCCAGAGATAGCCCATAAGTACTCCAGAAAGACAGAAGGTAATTACAGCCCATGCAGCTCCGTCTCTTATAGAAGGAACTAAAAGATAAGCTGCTATATCCTTGTGTCCTAAAATAAAATAAAAAATTGCACCTAAAGTAATAAGAGCTATTAAAACAAGAGTTGAACTTAATCCGTCTACTCCGTCTGTACAGTTTGTTGTATTAACACTTGTCCATAAAAGAATTACTGTAATAACTACAAAAAGCCAGAGAGGAACTGTAAGATTATGAGAAATAAAAGGCAACCAGAAATGAAGTTTACCGTCAGCAGAATCTTTTGAAAGACAATAAGCTAAAAGAAAAGCTGCCGCAAGAGAAATTATAAAATCAAGCAGTGCTTTAATATATTCTCCCCAACCTTTCTGACTTCTGTCATCTAAATAACCTGTAAGCATCATAAGCCAGGTAAGTGCAAGAGTTCCAATCTGCAGTAAATCAAGTGGTGCAAACAAAAAACACAAAATAGTGAACATTGTAATAAAAACAAATCCGCTTCCTGTAGGTTTACCTTTTGCAGCTTCTGCAGAAATTGTAAATTCCCGTCCCCTGTCATGTGGAAGTATATTATAAAATTTAGGAAGAAGTTTCTGGCAAAGAAAAAATCCAGTATAAAGTGAAAGCCCGATTAAAACTGTATAAGACTGAAGAAGACGTGCAGGTCCCCAAAATTGCATTAAATATCCGCCTAAATAGTAAATCATATAAACCTCGTTTTTTTTAGCAGAGTAAACCTTATTACTTATCGGAAAAAATTTAAATGTATATTAGAAGAAATATTATAATTGTTTAAAAGTATTTTATGTGATAGACTCGCACCTATGAAGATAAAAGCTAAAAGACATAATCTTTCAGGTTCAATTCAAGTTCCCGGATCAAAAAGTCATACAATCAGGGCTCTTTTACTTGCAGCTCTTTCAAACGGTAAATGTCATATAAAAAATCCCCTGCAGAGTGCAGACTGCTTAAGTACAAGCCACTCTCTTCCACTTTTAGGAGCAAATGTCGATTTTGGCGACAATGAAGGTTCTTTTCAAAATATATGGATAGTAAACGGGGCCGGAAAAAACATTCATCTTCCAGAGGATGTTATAAATGTTGGCAACAGCGGAAGTCTTTTATATTTTCTTTCACCAATTGCCTCTACTTTTGAAGGATGGTCTGTTTTTACAGGAGATGAATCTATACGTACTCGCCCTGTTTTTCATGTAGTTGATGCTCTTAAACAGTTGGGGGCGGAAGCTTATACGAGTCAGCCTGGCAAAAAAGTTTGTCCTCTGCTTATAAAAGGTCCAATAAAAAGCGGTAAAGTTATTACAGCCGGAGAAGTTTCAAGTCAGTATATCAGCGGACTGATGATGTCAGCCTTAAGGATTGCGGGCGGAATTGAAATTGAACTTACAAATCCAAAAGAAACACCTTATTTAACCATGACACAAAAATGGCTTGAAAGTGTGGGAGCAAAAGTTGAAATTACTGCAGATTTTAAGCACATAAAAGTTGCAGGTCCTGTAGAAATAAAAGCTTTTGATACAACAGTTCCAAGTGACTGGGAAGGAGTTGCTTTTCCTTTAATTGCAGCTTTACTTTCTGACAGCCAAATAAAAATTCTTGACGTAGATTCAAGCGGAACTCAAGGTGATGATGCAATTGTTGAAGTTCTAAAATCTTTAGGCGCAGATATAGAATGGAATAAAAATGACAACACAATTATTGTTCGCGGAGGAAATAAGGCAAAAAATAAAATTGGCCGTCTTTCTACAGATCTTCTTAAAGACAAAGAATTGCATGTAACCTTATCATCTTTTCCTGATGCAATTTGTGCACTTGCGGTTATAGCCTGCTTTACAGAAGGTAAAACTGTACTTGAAGACTTAAGTGTCTGCCGTAAAAAAGAAACAGATCGTGTAAAAGTAATGACATCGCTTTTAAAAAGTTTAGGAGCAGATGTTGAAGAAGGAGATGATTTTATGATTATACATGGACATTCTCCTTTAAATGCTGACGGAAGCACAAACAAAAACTTTACGCTTCACGGTGGCAAAATACAAAGTTACAAAGATCATAGAGTTGCAATGAGTTTTGCCTGTATGGCTTTAGGACTTCCGCTAAATGAAGAAATTATTATTGAAGATGCTGAATGTGCTAAAGTTTCTTTTCCAGGCTTCTATGAAAAAATGAATGCTTTAGGAGCAGGCTTTGAAGCACAATAAAAAATAAGTTATCTTCCAAAAATCTTTCTTTGATAATTTATAAACACTTGTAGCATGGGACTGTCATAAAAGTAATGTCAGACAGTCCCATTTTTTTTAAACAAGCTTTAATTAACTTTTAACTATTCAGATGTCGAAGAACTCTTTTTCTTAAGGAAAACTTCATATTCAT
>CAZALL010000007.1:0-23644 GCA_964485955.1 uncultured Treponema sp.
CAAATAATCTTGTTTCACCTGTTGAAAATGTTACAAGCATAATTTTATCTTTTAATACTTTTACCGATTTTACTTTAATCATTTGTGTTTCGTTACATTCACCACAAACATAACCATTACATAAATACATAATTACCCCCATAAAAAATCAATGAGAAAATATCAATCTAATGGTTTAATTTTTTCAAACGGAATCTGTCTAACAGCATTATTCCATGCTGCATACAATTCTTCTTCATGTAGAGCAAGCCATCCTGATAAAATTCTATACTGCCTCTGTGGAAGTCTTCCTTCTAGAAGTGTTCCATCTAAAGCAACTGAAGCTTCATTTTCACCATAATAAACATGAACATGAGGTTTATGATGCTTATCATTATCACTAAACATCATTTTTACTACAATTCCATAAAATCTACTCAACTCTGGCATATTTTACCTCATATTTAATTATCTTTACACCGTTGTAGGGAGAACGTTTAAAAGATCAATGCTTTTATTATCTAAATGAACATCATATGTTTTTCCAAGATAAATTATCTGCAAATCCTGTACATATTTTTTACTTGAAGGAGCTGTTATTTTTGCACTTTCAATCTTACAGTCCTTCCAGCTTATATCAAGGCGAAGATTTCCTTTTAGCTTAAGTCCATTTAAAACTCCAGTAGAAAAATCTTCACACACACCAGGTAAAATACTTACAGTAACTTTATTGTTATCATAAAAGCTTTCTGCAATCATTTTTGTCATAACACTTACAGCATCACACTTAAGTTCTGTACAAATACTTTCTTCAAGTTCTTTTTTATAATCTTCCTGCCAGTTTTTTGTTTTTACACTGTCTGAAGCTACTTCAATTTGTTTTTCTACTTCCTTAAACAAAGCAATTTCTGCATCAGAAGTAAGACCTTTTATTTCTTCACAAATTTTTATTGTTTTTTCAAAAAGGGATTTTAATATTTTTCTATCAGAATCTTCCTGTAAAAAAGGCAATTTATACGACGCAAAAAAACGACAGCAGTCTCGAAGAAGTTTGTAATTTTTCTTCTCATCTTTTTTATTGAATGTATATTCATAATTTTCCCTTTCTAGAAGAGCTAAATTTGCTCCTCCTGAAGGCCAAAGCGATGCACTTGAATTTCCGCATGGTGCAGAATCTCCCCAAAGATCAGTTGAAGTATGGCAGACAAAACCATTACTTGAATAAAGAGTCTGTGCTGTTTTCTTTCCATGTTTTCTAACTGCCTTAAGCAAATTAAATACCGGTGCTTCAAGTCCACTCATCGAAAACATATTTGTAAAACCATATGTATTTTTTAAATCATCTTTTAGTTCATAACGCATCCCGTTTGACAGGTCAAGATTTTGTGTCCACAAACCGCATTTAAGTACAGGCAATGTTCCTGGCTTTTTTGAAGATGAAATAAAAAGATATTTTTCAAAGTCCCACTGTTTTTGCAATTTTTTATTTTCCAGTTCAAGACTTGTTTTATTAAACCAATAAGAATAATCGGCACTATGCTGGGCTTTAAGACGAATATAGTCAATTACGGATGCAAAAGAAATATTCTTTAAAGCCATATCTGTACATTCATTGATAAGAGACTCACTTTTAATTCCTGCTGAATTTTTTGCATATCGCTTAATTCTATATGCTGTCTGAATATCAACAATAAGTGTAACTTCATCAGCATCTTCAACTAAAAGACTTCCACCGCTTACACTAACGCTTCCCCCTGAATTAACTGCAGTTGCCATTGCGGTAAAAGGAACTCCATGGTTATCAGAAAATGCAATTGTATCTTCCCCAAGATTCCAGTTTTTTGTCATGAGGCTACCGCGTTCAAAATGTGCCCTAAATGAAATACTCCGTGGAGTAGAAGCTGCCATATGAATTATTATTACATTTGCTGGTGAAGAAACAAAAACTTCCCTTGAATAAGAAATTGAACTTCCGCTTGTATTTTCAGAAAAATCTGCTGTACTTGGTTTTGTACTTTCCCTTAAAAAATTTGTCGTAATTATTCCAGACTCAAGATCAAGCTCACGATGATAACACTGACTTCTTTCTAAAGGATTTGCTTTTTTATTTCCAAAATATTCTACTATTAAATTTCCAGCACTTACATAAACTGCCTGTTCCAGAGGACTTGAAAGCATTGTGTGACTTGCAAGATAAAGAGCTTCATCTTTTTTACCTTCAAGAGCAAGTGATTTTATTTTTTCAATATTTAAACGGCTGCCTGCATTGCATCTTTTTGTAAAAGCAGAAGACCATACAGATTCTTCATTAAGTGCAAATACTTCACGGCTTGAAGTTCCATAAACTTTTACACCCAAACGTCCATTTCCAGCAGCAAATGCTTCTTCCCAATTTTCTGCAGGACTTTCAAAACTTATTGTCTTCATATTATCACCTTTTATGCTTTCTTATAAACGTTCATATCATATCACAATTTACATATTTATCAATAAAACGATATAATCTTTTTATGGAAAATGAAAATCTAAAAAAGGGTATACTTTTTCTTGTTTTTTCTGCATTCAGTTTTGCCCTCATGGGAATGTTTGTGCGTCTTGCAGGAGATATTCCCTTTATGCAAAAGGCATTTTTTAGAAACCTGGTATCTTTTGCCATAGCTTTTTTTTCTCTTGCTAAGGAAGAAAAAACTGCACGTCTTCAAAATTCAAAATCTGTTTTTAAAATAAGTGGCAAGGAATTTTTATTTCTATTATTAAGAGCATCCTGTGGCAGTATAGGCATTTTTGGAAACTTCTATGCCCTTGATCATTTAAACATTGCAGATGCGGCTATGTTAAACAAGATGTCTCCTTTTTTTACACTTTTATTCTGCTTCTTTCTCTTAGGTGAAAAAGTTGAATTAATTCCGCTTCTTGCAGTAAGCACAGCTTTTGCAGGTTCTCTTTTAATAATAAAACCTTCTTTTAATTTAACTCACTTTATTCCGTCTCTTGCAGGATTTTTTAGCGGTATGGGAGCGGGATTTGCCTATGCATGTGTCAGAAAACTTCATTCTTACAACACATCGCCTTCTCTTATAATTACATTTTTTTCATTATTTTCGTGTCTTATAAGTGTGCCTTTTATTTTAATAAACCCTGTTCCTATGACTCTAAAGCAGTTTTTAATTCTTCTAGGAGCAGGGCTTGCAGCAGCCGGCGGTCAATTTGGCATTACTTTTGCCTACTACAACGCACCGGCTTCCAAAATAAGCATTTTTGACTATTCACAGATAATTTTTTCTGCCATTTTAGGATTTATTGCATTCCATCAGATACCAGACATATTTTCTTTTTTAGGATATGTCATAATCATTTCAATGGCAGCTGTTGTTTTCTTCTATAATAAAAGAAATTCTAGAACTTAGCTTTTCTTAATCTTACGCGTTCAATATCTTCACAGAAGAGTTCACGCAAATCATTTAATCCCAAAGCCATAAGTGCCATACGGTCAATACCAATACCCCAGGCTGCAACAGGAACATCAATACCCATTGCCTTTGTAACTTCAGGACGGAAAATTCCAGAACCGCCAAGTTCAAACCAGCCTAATTTTGGATGTTTAATATGAACTTCTACAGATGGTTCTGTAAATGGGAAATAACCAGGTACATATTTAACTTCTGTAGCACCAGCGATTTCTTTTGCAAACATTTCAAGGAAGCCTAAAAGCGTCTTTAAATTTACATCATCACCTAAAACTATACCTTCTGTCTGGTAAAAGTCACTTAAGTGTGTAGCATCAACTTTATCATAGCGGAAACATCTTGCAATACCAAAATACTTGCCTGGTATTTCTGCCTTATGCAACTGATGAGCCGAAAGAACTGTACCCTGTGAACGCATAATAAGTCGTCTTGTAAACTCATGATCAAATTCATAATTCCAGCCGCGACTGCCTGTATTACCGCCGTTTTTATGAACTGCAGCTACATTAGAAAGATAAGGTTCTTCTATTGATTTAGCATGAGTTGGATACTTTAGTCTGTAAACATCATGAATATCACGGGCAGCATGAAACTGAGGCATAAAAAGTGCATCTCCATTCCAGAATTCTGTTTCTACTAAAGGACCATCAAATTCCTGGAAACCAAGAGAACATAATTTATCCTTAACGCTTTCGAGAAACTGAACATAAGGATTTGTACGTCCTGGAATAATACGTGCCGGAGGAATAGAAATATTATACCCACGGAATGTTCCCTTTTTCCAGTCACCGCTTGCAAGAAGAGAAGGTGTTACTTCGCCAATTTCATTACCAGTAATTCCGGCAGACTTTAAACCTTTTACAACTTCTTCAAATGCATTCTGTAATTTATATGCAACTGTTTCTCTTTCAATAGTTTTAAATGGAGTTTCAGAAACACCGCGTTTTTTTGTAAGACCGCCCATAATTTCAATTTCTTCTTTTGAAAGATTTGCGGCATCGAGCTGACTGTTTTCTGCTTTAAGTGCTTTTTCAATTAACGATTTTGTAATTTCAATACGTTTTGGAAGAGCAGCACCTGTATATTCAGCTTTTTTTTCTGCATTCATTTTAAGAACACCATCTTTACTAAGCTGACCAAATGCAGAACCAACATCTTTATTTTCTATAGCAAGGCCTGTTGCAATTTCTGGTAAAGTCTTAGCACCACTGTCCTTAAGAAAATTTACAATGCGTTCTTCAACTAAACCGTTTTTACCAACATTACGTCCAAAATCTGTAAGTTCAAAATATGTATGCGGAGTTCTTGATACTTCAGCAAGAAGTTTTTTACCTGCAAGCCAACTGAATGCCTGATTAGCATGACCTTCCTTATAGCCAAGTTCCTTCTGAAGTTTATCAGAAGTAAGTTCATCCTTAAGACCGTACTTTAAAAGTACCTTAATCTCAAGCGGGTGCAAATTTTTAATCAATGTCTTTACATCTGTCATTTTTTATTTCCAACCTTTTTACCTTAAAAAAACAGCCCTTGAAGAGTAAACAGCCCTTCTTACACCATCTTCACCGGTAACATATTTTGTTTTATCTTTTGACTTATATCTAAAGCCTGTATACTGATTGCGTTTTTGAAAATCTTCCAGTACAGCCAGAGAAGTATCTATTGCTTCCCCACTGTCAAAATTTTCTGCCGGACAAGTATATGTAAAATAAACTTCACCACTTACAGGAGCGTACTGAATCTGCATGTGAAGATTTCTTGCCTTTGGATGCAATAATTTAAAATTATCTTCTACAGAAATTACACGAATTGCATCTTCTGCAACAGAAAAATCAGAAGGATTTGCAAAAATAAATGCTGAATAAATTAATGCAAAAGCAAGAAAACAGCATATTTTTTTCAATTCAAGATACCTTCTAATAGTACGCATATGGCGTAATTTTATCAGTTTCCATAAAAAAATCAAGGTCAGCCGTATATTTGCCATCTTTAATATATATAACAGGATTATGAATTAATATAACTTTTCCTGTAATACGGCGGGGTTTATTTTTAACACGCTGCCTCCAGTACTCACGAACTGCATTTTTTATAGCTGCTTCACAGGCTTCTTTTATTCCATCAAAACCTTTTTCTATCGAACCCTGACCTATTCCCCTTACCTTAGGATTATTTACCTGCTTCCACTGATTAAAATACATCTGTTGCGTTGGAGTTCTTGTGCAGTATACCCAGACATTTACCCGGTTATTTTTTACAAGTGGCTGGTGATACTCAAGAGGATTTACTTTTTTATTAAAAGACTTTATTGCTTCATAAGAAAAATATTCATCTATATGGCGAGTTTTATCATAAGGCGTGTAATCATAATTCCAGCCATAAAGCATTCCTTCAAAAATAAAAGGTGCTATCAGCTTCATTCTGGCAATAGGAAATGCATAAGGATTATTTTCATCAAATTCATCTAAAGAAACTTCTGCATTTTCTTCACTTAAACCAGGATATGCATCTAATTCCGCCCAAAGTTGAATTCTTATCTGAACATCCTGATTTGCCTGCTGAGCAAAAATACTAACTGGTAAAAAAATAAAAAACAGTAATAATGGAAGAGAAAAAAAAGTTTTATGTCTGGTAAAAAAAATCATTTTTAATTATGAAGTCGGATCTGAAGCTGCAATAACTGCCGGGTCTGCATAAGTTACCCTGTTACGGCCATTTCGTTTAGAAAGATAAAGTGCCTGATCTGCCTGATTAACCAGCTGACTTGCTGAATTTACCGGATTATTATCTGTAGAAAAAACTGCAATTCCACCTGAAATTGTAACCTTCATATGCTGATTTTCATAAGTAAAATCATAATTCTGAATTGAAGTTCTAATTCTTTCGGCAACAAGTTTTGCTTCCTCTAAAGATGTATCGTAAAGCATTACAGTAAATTCTTCACCACCGTATCTTGAAGCCATATCCTGACCGCGAATTCCATTGCGGATTATTTTTGCTACTGTCTGTAAAACATAATCACCGCAGGCATGTCCATAAGTGTCATTAAAACGCTTAAAGTGATCAATATCAAACATAATTACACTAAGCGGAAGATTTTGTGACAAAGCTGAATCTAATTTATCTGTAAGTGCATTAAAAAAGTAATATTTTAACTTAAGATGCGTCATCATGTCTGTAGAAGACTGCTCTACAAGAGATGCATTGTTTACAGCAATAGACATAATTGAAGCATTTATAAGAATCTGCTTTTTATCATAATCAGAAAAAGCATTTCCAAGGCGTTCACCTAAAACTAAAATTCCATTTACCCTGTTTTTTAAAAACAGCGGAACTATTAAAGATGGCTTTAAAGTTCTCAAAGACTTTATATCGTAATCGTCTTTACCAACAAGTTTTTCCAATTCTGCAATTGTATAGACCCTTTCTTTTGAAGACAAAACAGCCATAAGTCTTGAATCCGAAAAAATTTCATAACTGTAAGAAGGATCTAAATCAAGGCCACTGTGATTACCGCCAAGTTTGAATGTATTAGAATCAAAAGATTCTTTTATAAAGAGTCCTCCGCCCAAAACAGACATTTGACCCATGATTGAATAAATTATAGTTTCTATAAGCTGAGGCAATTCAAGTGTTGAACAAAGTGAACGGGAAACTTCAAGCAACTGTCCGTAATTATACAATTTTGCTTCATAAAATGAGATAATTTCCTGTTTTGTTGCATCTGGAGGTAGCACTTCCCAAAGTGTAGTATCCCTAATCGCTGTGTGCTTACCTGTGCCTGTATCACTCATGAGTTGTTCTCTATGTTGCCAATTATAGCATAATTCTTCATTATTTCAAGAAAAATCTTCCATAGAGGATACTGCTGTTCCAGAGCGTTTGCATTTTCCCTATTTCTTGAAGAACCAATTAAAATTTTAAGGTTTGTAATTATATCTGAATTATGTTTTTTTGCATCCAGGAGAATTTCGCCTAATTTTTTGTAAAGGTCAAAAAAGTTTGTACATTCCGCCTGAATTAAACTTTTTGCCTGACCATTTATTTGCGTTACTAAATCACGAAGCTTGAATATAAAATCATTATCTTTATGACTGTCGCGTATAAGCCCCGTAATATGAGCTTCATCATACTGACCTTCATGCTCAAAAGCTTTTTCAAATTCCGCAATTCTTGAAGCAGATTCATTGCAGGCATAAACCGTTGCAGAAAAATCAGATTTGTAGGACGGATTATTAAAAAATCCTTCAATTACAATGTCATTAAGAAGAGTTTTTATATTTTCATTGTAATAAACACTTACAAATGTCTTAAGAACTTCCATCGGTGTAATCCAGACAAAAGTTGTCATATTATTCTGCTTTAAATAAAGATTTGTATCCCTATTATAACCTGTTAAAGTTAAAAGAGGCTTTTCACCAAAAAGTTCTTTAACTTCACTTGTAATCATGGCATCTTTTATTTCAACTTTAAGACGGTTTGAATCTGAAGCATAACGCCCTTGTAAATATTCTGCATATTTTTTTACTGCCTGACCCTTATATTTTGCCTTTTGGACTTCAAAAGCTGGATCTTTTTTTACAAGACGAATCAATTTTAAAAGTATATCTGATGAAAAAACATGCTTTAATACACTCTGAACTTTTTCAAGTGCTTCTAAAAGTTTCTGTTTTTTTGATTCAACTTCATCTTTATCAACAATCAAATACTGAAGGGCTAAAACTGCTTTTCCCAAAGAATTTGTAATATCTAAATCTGCACACACGTAATACAAATCCTGCAAAGCTGTTTCAAGTGCATCTAAAGGAACTGCACTAAAATTAGAATTATTTGTGTAATCAAGTCCATTAAAATTATTGTCAAAGAGTCTTATTACTGTAATAAAATTATAATGGCAAAGGTCAGAAAGTTGTTTTATTTTATCAATTGTAAAGTCAATCTTTGCAAAAACAGGAGTATTCATCTCCTTAATTAATTTTTCAACATCATGCCGTTTTATTTCTATAAAATGTTCTATTCGGTTTGCTTTAAGTCCCTCTTCCTTTAAATTTTCATATTCAAGGGATTCAATTAAATCCTGAGAGGTGCTTGAAAAACCTGTTAAAATTAGCTGTTCACTAAAACGACTGTTACGATGAACATCATCACTGCAAAGCGTATTTGACAAAACCTGATCAATTGTCTTGCAGTTTACATACATAACTCGCAATGCTTCTGCAAAATTAGGCTGAATAAAGTCATTTTTATAAATTACAGGTCTGATTTCTTTAAGTTCACTTTCAATTTTCTTCAATGCCTGGTTCTTTTTTACCTCGGGAGAAGAAGAATTAAAAATCATCATAAAAAAATCAGCAATATCCTGAAAAAACGACATATTTTATAGTATTCCTAAAGACATTTTTAAGCAAGGTAAGACGAAAAGACATTTTTAAAGTCGCTTACACTTTCTGCTGCTACAATTTCTGTCCTTAAGTGTGCTCCACCCCTAAGTCCTTTACTGTAAGCACAGAATTTTTTACGCATCTGAAGACAGGCTGTCCTTTCTCCTTTTTCTTCTACATTCAATTCCAGTTCCCTAAAACCAGCTTTTATTCTTTCTCGGACATCTACTTCTTCATAATGTCCTTCAAGAAGATACTGCTTTGTTCTAGTAAACAAAAAAGGATCTCCCATAGCTCCACGGGCAAAATCAACTGCATCACAAGATGTTTGTTCAAGCATAGCCTTTGCACTTTCCGGAGTAAAAGCATCCCCTGAACCAAAAACAGGTATTCTTCCGTTTATAAATTCAACTAGTTTTCTCTGAATATTCCAGTCAGCTTTTCCTTCATAGCCCTGTGCTCTTGTTCTTGCATGAATTGTAATTGCATCTGCCCCTGCACTAAGAGCCGCCTCTGCTGCTTCTTTCCAAGTAAGATGTTCACTGTCCCAACCGCTTCTAATTTTTATTGTAACTGGTATAATTCCTCTATCCGGATGATTTTTTGCATATTCAATGGAAGCATCTTTTACAGCCTTTACAATTTCATACAGTTTCTGCGGATTTTTTGTTAAAGATGAACCTGCACCAGTTTTTACAATCTTTGGAACAGGACAGCCACCGTTTATGTCAATGCACTGACAGTCTGTTTTTTCAAGAACAATTTTTGCAGCCTCAGCCATTACATCTGCACTACCGCCAAAAATCTGAACAGCATAAGCCTTTTCACCCGGAGCCCTCGCCATAAGAGAAAAAGTTTTTTGAGAACCACGGGTCAATGCTTCGGCAGAAACCATTTCTGTAGTACACAAAGATGAACCACATTCCGCACAGAGCATACGAAAAGCCCGGTCGCTGTAACCTGCAATTGGTGCAAGAAACAGATTACCAGATAATTCAAGAGAACCGATTTTTACACTGTGATACAAAGACAATTTTTACTCCGGAAGTCCGAAGATTTTACAGCTGTTTGTCCACAACTGAGCACTTAATGGTTCAAGATCCATTTCCAGCATTTCTGCAAGAAATTTTGCAGTAGCAGGAAGATATTCTGGCATTGTCCTCTTTTTTTCACGATAAACTGCCGGAATCATAAAAGGACTTTCTGTTTCAATAAGAATTCTGTCCAGCGGAATATTCATTACTGTTTCATGAAGATTTCTTGCATTGCGATATGTTAAATTTCCTGCAAAAGAAAAATATACATTCAGATTTGCATCCAGACATTGCTTTGCATAAGAAGCATCTTCACTGTAACAATGAAAAATTGCACCTTTATCTGGAATTCTGTCCTGAAGAATTTCAAAAATATCTTTTCCTGCATCGCGATTATGAATAATTACAGGAAGATTTAATTTCTGGGCAAGTTCAAGCTGGGTAATAAAAAGTTCTATCTGACTTCTCTGATTACCAAACTGTTTAAAATAATCCAAGCCTGTTTCACCAATAGCCACTACATTTGGCAGTTTAGCACTTTCTTCTATAGTTTCTATCCAGTCTGTACCCGGATTTGTAACTTCTGAAGGACCAACGCCTACTGCATGATAAATTCCTTTTATAGACTTAAGAGCAGCATATTCTTTTTTAAAATCATGAAGAGAATTATTTATACTTACAATACGTGTTACTCCGGCAGCCTTTGCCTTTTGAATTACACGAAATTGCTCTACAGGGTCATCGTATATTAAGCCGATGTGGGCATGAGTATCAAAAAACTGCATTGCTTTTTCTTCCTTATGTAAAATAAAAGGGAAACAGAATTGTTCCAGGAATGATAATTATTTTTTCAATTCCTGCCGATAAGAATAACATAGTTGTCTTTTCAAGTCAAATTTAAATTATCCTCAACCTTGAATTGTTTGACTATATATGGAAGAAATGCTATAATTCGACCTAAACTTTACAGGAGAAAAACTCGTGGCACGTACTCGCAGATATAAAAAGATTGAAAAAAACGTAGTTTCACATGTGTCTCAAAACCTCGGGGACTTTTTTTCGAAAGTTGGTCATTTTTTCAAAAAAATATATAAATTCTGTGACAGCAAACTTACAATCATGTTTGTTCCCCACGCAAAAGGAAAAGTTTTTAACATTCAGACAAACATGTTTGCTATAATCATGGGTGTCCTTGTAATTACTGGTGTTGCTGTTTCATTCATTTACTTTAACAGAAAGACTTCAATCAGCGACAGTAAAATTGCCCGTCTTGCTAGCGAAAACCGCGAAACTATTGCAAGCCTTGATGAACTCCGCGATGAAAACAACAACCTTCTTCAGACAGCAAAACGCTTTCAGTCAAGTTTAAGCCGTTCCCTTACACTTTTAGGAATTAACCAGAGCAATTCTGTTTCAAATAATTCAAAATCTAACGGCGACCTTACTTCAATTTTTGATACTCAGGACATCGCTTCTGGTACACTTAAAGAAACAGCAGATGTAAGACAGCTTACAAATTATCTTGAAAGCTCAATTCAGCCTGTTGAACAAATTGGAAAAATGCTTGAAAGTCAGGGAACTCTCTTTACTGACATTCCTAATATTTGGCCAATTAAAGGTGGAATAGGTCATATCTCAATGGCATTTGGACAGAATATTCATCCTATTACACAACAGTGGTATATCCACAAGGGATTGGACTTTTCTACATACCGCCATGGAGACCCGATTCTTGCTACAGCAAATGGACAGGTAGTTACTGTAACTTACAACGAAAGTTTTGGTAACTATGTAATTATTAAACATAAGCACGGTATTTATACACGTTACGCTCATATGGATACAGTAAGGGTTAAGAAAGGACAGGTTGTTTCTCAGCGTGAAATAATCGGTACAATCGGATCAACTGGTATTAGTACAGGTCCTCACCTCCACTACGAAGTTCATATTGGTTCAGACGTTGTAGATCCTGCAAAATATATCAACATAAAATAATGGCTTTTCTAAACGACGAATATTCACTTAATAACATAATTGGTACAGGCTCCAGTGTTAAAGGTAACCTTAAAATAAATGGTTCTGTAAGAATTGACGGTGATGTGGATGGAGATATAGAAGTTACAGGAAATCTTCATGCCGGAAAAAATGCACGCTTAAACAGCAATATAAGTGCTAAATCCGTTATTGTAGAAGGTCTAATCAAAGGCGACATATCTGCTTCAGAAAGTGTACAGCTTTTGTCAACAAGTATTGTTCTAGGTAACATTAAAACCAGAAAAATTCAGGCAGATGAAAACGTTATTTTAAATGGTCACGTAATTGCCCTTTCAAATTCAGAAGAATTTGAAGAAGCTTCAGAAAAATGGCAGAATTACCAGGCAATTTCTGCTTATTCCCTTAACAGAAAAAAATCAACAGAAGAAAAAACTAATAATGAAGAAGATAATAAAAATTCTTTAAGTCAAAATACTGAACAAAATCAAAATGATGAAGAAAATCAAGAGACTCAGGAAAAAGAAGAATTTATTCCTGTTGACTTAGGACAAAAAATTCCTTCATCAACACATATTTTTAATTCATTTAATTCTAACAGGTAAGCAATGCCAGGTATTGAAGCAGTAAACGACGGAATGTATTTTCTAGCCTCCCAGCAAATCGCTTCAAAACAATCTGATTCTGCAAAAAAAAGTAGGGACACAAAAGAAGCATCTTCTGTAAAAAAAACTTCTTTTGCTTCAATATTCCAAAAAAGTCAGGCAGAACAAGCTTTAATAAATGAAGGACTCCCAGCAGAAATTGCCGGAATGAGTGTTGAAGATGCATCAATTTATTTAAAAGACCAGGCAGAAATTGCAGGAGATAAATTAAAAAATTCTCCTATACCGGAAAATTTTGCAGATTACAAAAAAAAAGTAAGTGCTCTGCTTAAATATATTGTAAAAAATAATTTTGAATTTAATCAAACTGTAAAAGCCAGAATTAACAGACGGGGAAAACAAATCTATCCTAAATATCAGATTCAAGTAATTGAAAAAAAACTTGATGAAATGGCGACACGTTTTCTTTACGGACAAAAAGATCAGCTTGAAATGCTAAAAAAAGTTGATGAAATACACGGTTTAATTGTAGACCTAATGGCTTTGTAAGTTTAGGAGGAATAAATGTCAGATATTTTTGAAAACGATATAGATGAAGATCAGGAAGATTTAGCTGCTCTTGAAGACAACACAGATACAGTAGAAACAGATACTTCCAATTTTGTTTTTCCAGATCCACTTTATAAATTACGATTAGACTATTCCTGTGAAGGTATTTATGCAACTGTTCCTGAAGGAATTACCCTCACTGGTGGCGACAAAATTTTAGTTCCTACCCGCTACGGAAATGACCTTGCAACATGCCTTGGAAAATCACTTTCACCTGTTGGAATTAAACAAAGTGATATTGTTCAGATTATAAAAATTGCAGAAAATAAAGATTTAAAACATGCCCAAGAGCTCGCAGAAAAAGAAAAACAGGCTGCCATAACATTTAAAGAAAAAGTTACAGCCCATCATCTTGAAATGAAGCTTGTTACAGTACACTTTCTTGTAGGTGAACAAAAAGCTCTTTTCTTCTTTTCAAGTGAAAACCGTGTTGACTTCCGCGAACTTGTAAAAGACCTTGTTTCAATTTTTAAAATGCGAATTGAATTAAGACAAATTGGAGTAAGAGATGAAAGCCGAATTACAGGAGGTCTTGGTGTCTGCGGAAGAGCCTACTGCTGTAATTCCATAAATGACAAGTTAAGACCCGTAAGCATAAAAATGGCAAAAGACCAGAACTTAAGTTTAAACAGCATGAAAATAAGCGGACAATGCGGAAGACTTTTATGCTGCCTTAGTTACGAATACGACTGGTATGCAGAAGCAAGAAAACAACTGCCTCAGGAAGGAATTAAACTTTTTTATGACGGAACAAATTTCCGCGTTACAGAAGTAAATCCTATTTCTTCAATGGTAAAAATGTCTGGTGAAGACGGAAGACTTATTGAAGTAAATGCAAAACGTTTTCAAAAAGATGTATTTGGCCGCTGGAAGATAAACTAAATGACCACTGAAGAACTTGACGAAAAACTTCAGGTACTGGGATCTTTTGAATTTAAATTTAAAGAAAAAATTTATCTTGTAGACTACGATAAAAATGCCCCAGACAAAAAAAAATATCATCTGCACAGGCGTGATGTAAGCGGACAATATTTTGAAGACTTTAAGGCATTGATGGCTTTTGCAAAAATAGAAAATTACTTCCTGCGCGAAATACTTTCTGATCTATAAAAAAAACTACTGAAGCACTGCTACAACTTCTTCTTCACTGCCAGTAAAAGGCTCTAGTGCAAAAGAAGAATAAAACTTTACTGAAGAAAAACCTGCATCTTTTGCAAAATTTTCAATTTCCTGTGAAGTAAGCGGATAATATTGAACATCCTTTACAATCGGAAGAATTTTTTTGTTTGCCGTTTCAACTGTCTGTGTTACACAAGGCTTGCCATCTAGTTCATAAAAATCTGTATAAAGTTTAGCCCTTATGCTTTCTACATCAGGTAAATTAAAATGTTTTTTATTTTTATAAAGATTAAAATTAGTAAGCTGAAGAATTAAACTTCCATTTTTTGACAAAAGCGATTTACAGTCAACAAAAAATTTTTTTAAAAGTTCAGCTTCATGAAGAAAAATAATTCTATTATTAAGGCAGGAAATAATATTATAGAAATTCTTTCCTAAAAATTTTGTCATCTCTGTAGAAGACATTAAAAAAAATCTTATCGCCATAAGTTGAGTACGTCTTCTTAAATTAGCAGACTCCAGATAACTTTTTGAAGTATCTATACCTGTAACATCATGACCGCTTCTTGCCAGAAGATGCTCAAAATAACCAGTACCACATCCAATACGTAAAAATTTTACAGGCTTCTCATACTGCTTCATGAGATCTGCATAGAACTCTTTTTGTGCTTCACTTACAGAGAATAATTCATCATAATATTCAAGTACATTTTGAATTGTTTCCATAAATTTAATTATAAATCATATTGATAAAATTGCAATTTTTTTATTGAACACAATATGAAGATGTCACGCTTTCTCCTTCACATTCAATCTTAATAAAATGAGTACCTTTTGTAAGCGGAACATACCATACAAAACGGCCCTGCACTAGACCGTAACTTATTCCGTCAACAAAAAGTTCTGCCTTATTTTTTTTACCGCCATAAGCCTGTATTCTCAAAGATTGAACTTTTTGCGGAATTGATGGGTCATACATAAATACAGCACCCTGTGTAGGATAAAGAATTTGAAGTTCTGAAACTGTATTTTGTATTGACCCAGCCATATTTTGACCAGAAGCCCAATGCTGATAAATTGAAGGATATTTTACTTTAAGCAGATTACACTGCAAATAATGCCAGGAACACAAAGGTCTTTTTTCTGCATTGGATTTTTTTACATATTCAAGGCTAACTGAAGGGCAATAAGTATTTACATTCATTCCGCTTAAGGTACACACAGGTACTTTTTCAAAATTTTCACTTTCTTTAAATGAGTGGGTACCATATTTTTTTGTAAGTTCATCCATTATCTGCCTTACAATTGCTGCCGGGATAGAACTTCCTGTCTGGTGAATTACTGTTTCACCTCCAAAGTTTCCCATCCACACACCAGCAGTAAATTCTGTTGTAGAAGCAAGTGCAATTATATTCTGATACTGATTTGATGTACCTGTTTTAAAAATACAGGGATATGGAGTATCAAAAACATCTGCACTTCCAAAACCAAGTGCCCTGGCAGACTTATCACTCAAAAAATCACACAAAATTCTTGCTGTATCAGAAGAAAAAATTTTTTCTTCATTACACAACTTTGCATTTTTTTTTAAAAAACATGTAAGTTCTGGTAAATAACCATCTCTTGTAAAAACAGAAAATGCCCTTACCATTTCATAGAGAGTAACTTCGCTGCTACCTAAAGCAATTGAAAGTCCAGTCTTATTGCGTTCTCCTTCGAGTGACTTATAACCTAATTTTGAAAGAAGATGCATGTAATCATCTACATGAATGTTATAAAGAGTATATACTGCAGGAATATTTAAACTTGAAGCTAAGGCAACACGCATTCTTACAGGACCGTTATATTTATTATTAAAATTAAGCGGAACATAAACTTGTGAAGAACCAAAATCCATTGGAATGTCAGGTAAAATCTCTGAAGGTTCATGACCATATTCTAAAGCAAGGGCATACAAAAAAGGCTTCATGGAACTTCCAGGCTGATTTCTTACCAAAACTCCGTCAATCTGTCCGCCATCCGTATCTGTATAAGCTGCGTTTCCAACCCATGAATAAATTTCCCCAGTATGATTATTAATTACAAGTGCACATCCATTGTGAATTCTTGCATCTTTAAATTCATCCAGTTTTCGCTGTATGGCATTTTCTATATTAAGTGAAAAACTAGCATCTACACAAAGATAAACATCATTGGGAATAATTTTATTTTTTTCTTTATATTCCTTAATTACGGTGTTAATAAAATGTGGCGATAAAAAAGGATAAGTGTAAGTTTTTTGTGGAGCATAATCTACAGGTCTCCGAGGAATTTTTGCAAGAAGTTGTATCTGCTGTGAATTTAATGCACTAACTTCAAGGCCGTAAAAACTTCTTGCAGCAGATGCAATTCCTTCAATCTGAAAACCAAATGGAACATTATTTAAATAAAGCTCAAGTATTTGTTTTTTAGAAAGTTTTGCATCAAGTAACAATGCCATAAACATTTCTTTTATTTTTACAGCACCATTAACTTTTCCTTTTCTAGGATAAATTAAACGAACAAGCTGCATGGTAATTGTTGAAGCACCACTTACTACACGACCTGCCTCTTTATTTTGTTTTGCAGCACGAAAAACTGAAAATAAATCTACCCCAGGATGAAAATAAAAATTTTTATCTTCTGCATCGATAAAAGCTTCAATAACTTCTCCAGGAATTTTTTTTAGAGGACAATACTCCCGCCTTAAGCCATCCTCTAAGGGCATTACATACATAAGCTGCCCGTTACGATCATAAAAACGCGAACTGTTTTGTTTTTTTATAAATAAATTAAGAGACTTTAAAGGAATTATTAAAATTAGCAGTTTAATAAAAAATAAAATGAGAAAAATTAAAATTAAAGTTTTAAGCCAGACAGGTATTTTTATCTGCCCGGCTTTAAATATTTTTTTATTCAATTTTTATAACTTTACCTGCAGTGCGTCCAAATATTTCTTCCTCATACATACATTCAGCACTTGCAGAAGGAAGAGTATATGTACCTTTTCTTACTGCACGGAAAAGGAAATCAACTGTCTGACTGCCACGGTTCATAAAATCCCAGAAATATTGAACTTCACTGTCATAAATTTCCTGATTTGCAAGACCATAAGTATAATATTTATAATCTGTATACAAGAGTCCGTCTTCATCGTATGTACTTATTTCTGCATCAGGTTTTTTCTGTTCTTTTGGAGCAACAAATCCTGTAGTTACAAACGCTGCATTCATTATTTCACAGCCTGCAGGAACTGGTACTCTAAGTGCTACATAATTTCTATTTTTTGTAGTACTTATATGAAGACTCTGACGATAGATTTTTCCAGCCTCAAGTTTATTTGCAAAAACAACTTCTCCACTTTCAACATCAGTGATTTCTGAATAAATACATATTCCTTCATCTCGAGCTGTCTGCTGACTTAAAGGAAGAGCGTACTTCATTGCCATTGTATAATAAAGAATACCGTTTCCATCTTTATTAAATTCAAGCGGAATTTCTTCATTTGTTTTAAGTTCACTCAAAGGCTTTTGTCCAAAATCAAAAATCTTACTTTCACTTAAAGCTGCTGTTCCCTTAAACTTTCCTTCAAGACATTTTTGTCCGTTAAGAAGAACTTCTGCAGTAAAGTTTGTATCTGTTAAATCATTTGAACGGATATATTCATCCATTGCAACAAGTACGCGGGATGTAACTGCTGTACTCTTCCAATAACCCTTTTGTGATTTTTCAATCGAAAGCAATTGATAAACCAAATGTCCATTTATTGTATCTGTTTTATCTACTTGAGTATAAAGCTGGAGAAGAAGTGCTAAACATTCTGCATTGTCATTATAGAATGACCACCAGAGCGAACGGTTACTTCTAGGAGTAATATCAATTCCCCTTGTAGTAATTTTTGTCTGACGGCGAATTTTAATAGCAACTTCTTTTGCCTTATCAATATTTTTCTTTGCAACAAAAGCAAGTCCGCAGTAAGCTAAAGATTCTACATCTGCATATTTTGAATCAACTAATTTTTGTATTTCACTGTCACTTACACTTGCTCCAAGACGTGAAAGAACATAATAAGCATAAGCTTTTCTGTAAAGGTCATAATAAGAATCTGCATTATTTTCACGAGCCTTATCTGCAATGTAAGATTTTAAAGTTGCAACGTTAATTGAAGAAGAAGGAAGCATTTTCTTTTCTTCAGCAATAGCTGCTATTTCTCCAATTCTTACACTTACATATTCATTTTCAATATAACCATCCGGCCAGTAAGGGAAGCCTCCATCTGGTTTTTGAACTTTAGCCCATTTCTTTAACTCTGATTTAATTACGCCCTTAACATTTTTAACTTCATTTTTAAGTCCAAAAGCGTCTACATATTCACCAAAAGCAACAAGCGGAAGCATAGCAGATGCTCTCTGTTCCATACAATAATATGGATAGTGGAAACAATAATCTACAGCTTCCCTAAGGTCACCTAAATGAGTAGGATCCAGCTGAATTGTAAGAGTTCCCTTACCCTCATCAATATCAGAAGGAAGGACAAGTAATTCTTTTGCACTAGCAATTTTACTTTCACTTTTTTCTTCACTTCTAACTTCACCAGCTGTACTTACAGTTTCATAAATATAAGGTTTTTCAATTTCTAAAGTCTTTAAAATCCTTTCGTTTACAATATCACTCTTTACGATAAATTCAATTGTTATCCAGCCTGATTTTTTTGCTTCTGCCATAAACATAAGCGAAGTTGTTCTGTCAGCTGCAATACTTGTCATTTTTGTTATCTGACTTTTCATTACTGCATGCCCTGAAAGTTTCTGAACTTCATCTTCATTCTGGCTAAGCCCTGCTTTTTCAATTCCGTCATAAAGATTTGCAGTAACTGTTACATCATGTGCAATTGAATCAAGATTTGAAATTGTAACGCCAAATTCTCCACAATCGTCAAGGCGAAGTTTTCTTGGAAGGACATCACGTACGCTAAGCGGATTTGCTACCTTCATTTCATCTTCGTTTATTGAAAATTTATTTTCCTTAACTCCAATGGCTGTAATTCTGTAAGCGGTAAGTGAATCTGGCAATGTAAATTCAACTTCAACATCACCGTTTTCATCAGTTACAAGGTTTGGAATAAAAAGTGCAGTAGGTTCAAAATTTTTTCGAGTCTGTAATTCGTCTTTTGTAGAACTTACACTATCTCCGCCAAACTGATTTCGTATTTCATAAGTTACAGGATCCATTAAGTACGACCTTGTATCTGAACCTTTTACTGCATCAGGGAAATTATATTCATCATAAAAAAATTCAACTGGATCTGGAACATGATAATTAATTAAATCAATTACACCCCGGTCAACTGCCATAAGAGTTATTTCTGCATTAGAAACAGCCTTTCCATCTTTTTGTGCATGAAGCTTAATTTTTGCTTTTTCTGCCGGACGATAAGAAGGTTTATCTGCAGTAATTTTAACGTCAAATTTTTCAAGTGAAGAATCTACATGAATTGCAGCAAGTCCAAAATATGACTTTGGCTTATCTAAGTCACTTGTATTAAAGTCATGAACAGGTTGACCTTTTCTTACAGAATATGAAGAAAGAGTTACATACATTACAGGAACATATTCGTCCCTTACATCAACTTCTATAATTGAAGTCTGTTCCTTTATGTCTAAAATTTTCTGCTCATAGATTCCTTCACGTTCAATAGTCATCATGTATCTTCCTTTTTCAAGAGGACTCTGCATGAGAATCTGAGCTTTTTCGCCTACAACATAAAGGTCTTTATCTGTCGTCATTGTAATTTCTTCTGCACTGTCCCTGTTCCACCAGTACCAGTCAGAACTGATTACATAAAAACGACTTTCCGTAACAACATCATTTCCCTTATTATCTTTTGCACTTAAACGGATTAAATATTCACCGCCCTTTGGAACTGTAACTGCAACTTCCGAAAAATGTCCGCTTACATTAAGAGGCATTGTTTTTTCAACTTCAGTTATCATTTCCCTTTCGTAGCGGGTATTAATCTGTCCGTTCCATCCAATCTGCTGAACACTCTTCCAGTTTTCCCTTAAAAGTTCAACTTTAAGTGTTTTAGAAGAATATAAATCTTTTTGTGAAGGTGTACTTCCATCCGGTTTGACACAGATATAATTAAATTTTACAGTATCACCTTTTTTAGGAAACCCTTTTGAATTTGTTATCTTACTTAAACCAATATAATATTTTGCAGGATGAACCAAAGCACTGGCAGAAGTAGAAATCATCTGTCCGCCACTGTCTGTAACATTTGTTTCTACCCGGTAAGAATAAGCCATTCCTTTTAATGTTTCGCCACCACTTGTCTGACTTACAGTTAGTTTTCCTTCTCCATTTATTACGCCTGTAGAATTACTTAAAGTTGTCCTGCCGTCATAGCCTAAAAGCGGACCAAAACGAAGACCTTCAAGACTCTTATTATTTTTTGGAGCAAAACCACAAGGCTCTCGAAGCCACCAGGTCTGTGCTGTAGAACCAGAAAGACTTCCGCCACCAAGATAACTTGCACTAACTTCAGCATTAATTTTATCTCCGCGGTAATAATCAATGTCTGCAATTTTAGTACTTGCTTCAAATTTTAAACGTTCAAAAAATTGTACCTGGAATGTACACAAAGTTTTGTAATATTTATATTCATCAGCTGTAACAATGCTATAAACACCAGGAACCATATCTTCAGGAATACTAAATTCACCCCAGAAAGTTCCGTTGTCTGAAACATCAAGTGTCATTTCCTTGTAGATTTTTGGATCCCATACACCATCCGTAATTTTTATTTCTACATCATCTTTGTTTACAGAATATCTTCCCTTTTTTAAATTACGCTGAATACCGCGGAATGTAAGTTTTTCACCCGGTTTATAAAGTCCTCTATCTGTAAAAACAAAAGTCTTTATCTGATTTTTTGCAACTCTTGAAGGACTTGAAATACTTGAAGCCCCAGTACGCCACATACTCACAGAATCTCCAGGCGTTACTGTACGGTCATTTTCTGTAACTGCTTCAAATAAAATATTATTGCGGGAATTGTAAGAACCATCAGAAACTGCAAAACCGTCTTCTTTAGAATACAAAACTGCAAGACCATTTTCATCTGTCACAGATTCTGCAATTTTTGGAAGAGAACTTAAATTATAAATTGGAAAACTATCTTTAGTTGAATTAACATAAGCTTTTACAAGAGCACCTTTAACAGCCTTACCGTCAGAAAGTTTTGTAACCATAACAACAGCACTGTCATAAGCATAGCGGATTGTCATTGCAAGATCTGTTACAAGAATATTCTGTTCATGATTGTCATCTGCAACTTTTTCTTCTGTAGCATTTTTCTGCCAGTTATAATACTTGTTTTTATAATAAATTTTACTCTTAAAATTTAAGGCACCTCTAAAACCCTGATCTGTATACTCAAGAAAAGGTTTTAAATTTACAACTTCAATATATTTTGTATTTGCAGGAATTTCTTTATCTGCAAAATAAGTAACCTTTAATTTTTTATCTGTAGATTTACCAGTTGCGTTTGCCAAAGGTTTAATCGTATAACTTGAATCTTCCGGTAAAATATTCTGAACCATAAAAGCCATTTTTGGATCAAACTGAGCTTCAAGAATTTTTGTACCGTAATCTTTAAAACGCACAAAACTTGCAGCCTCAGGAACTTTTACTTTATGACTTTCATCTTTTTTAAGGCTAAGACCATATTCATCTTTTACGCCAGCTTTCATTGTAATTGTATATTCAGAACCAAAAGTTACCGGTAAAGAATGAACAACTACCATTTTTCCAAGAATCAAAATATTGTCTTTTGTAACCTGCATCTCAGGTTCAGTTAAAACACATTTTGCAATTTCTTCTTCAGATTTTTCTTTAATAAGATGATTAAAAACAAATTCAACCGGATTAACAGCTTCATTTTCTGAATAACCCCAACTGTAAGAATCCCTAAAAGTTTTAATTTCTAAATCAGAGAGGGAAGAAAATTTATAAATCTCATCTTCACTAGTCGCATAAGTATTAAGATCAGCCATTGCACCTTTTTTAAGCACAATATTTATTTTTGTATCAAAAGGAAGTTCTTTATCTAAAGTAAGAAAAATACTATTTTCATTCTTACCTTTACTTACAGAAAATGCTGTTTTTTCTTCACCCGCATTAACTTCAATATATTTAGACACAACTTTTGCATTTACAGGATAATTAAAATACAGTGCAAAATATCTTCCATCTTCTAGAGGCAATTCTTCTGTGTCTACATAAACACCTTTTTCTACAAGCTTATAAGCTGCAATTACAGAAGTTAATTTTAATTCTTCAGTATGAAATTTATAAACTAAAGGACCTTCTATTTTATCTCCATCAATTGATTTAACTTCAGAATTAACAGTAACTGTATATTCTTTTAGCGGAATTATTGCATCGCTTGCTTCAAAACTCAAAACACTTGTTCCGTACCATCTGTATACCCCTTTTAATTCAGGTTCAATTTTAAAAATTTCACTTTTTTCAGAAGGAACTCCAAGTCTTTCCAAGGCAACTACAGGTTTTGAAAACTGTATCTGTATTGAAGGACATTTTACAGAAGAAGGCAGTTCATCCTGCGGTGTAAAATTTAATACAGAAAAAGTATATTTGTCCTGTGCATTTAAATCGCTTGATTGTGCTTGATTAGTCTTTCCATTACATGAAGTAAAAAGAAATGCCATAAGAACACACAATAATAAATTCGATTTTTTCATAATTCCCCATCCAAATTTTATTAGTTATATAGAAGAATAATAACAAATGTTTATCACATATTCTACAGTAAAATCTTATGTGCAAAGATAAAACCTGTGTATTTTGCTACAGTTTCAAATGAAATATTGTCTTCAAATAATTTTTTAACACTCTTTTTTGTTTTTTTGTCACACGGATTTGTGCTTTGCTACGCAAAGCACTGTTTGTTTTGTTATCCTAAGCTTGTCGCCGTCATTTCTGAATTTATTTCGGAATCTGTACGTAAATGAAGTTCTTTTTTAATTTACAGACCTTGTGTAAAACCACCGAATACTAATTAATTCAATATGACAACATTTTTTATCTCCCATACTTTTTAATTTTTGTCACACGGATTTGTGCTTTGCTACGCAAAGCACTGTTTTATCAAGGACAGTGCTTTTTGATGGCAAATTACTCTGTTTTAATATAGGGCATCTCTAAAAAATTATTTTCAATGCTTTTTCAGAGATGCCTGCGAGTTTTAATTCGTTGATATAGCACGAATTAAAACTCGCGTTTTCAAAGTTGCCTCTAAAAATTACAATTTTTAGAGGCAACATATACAAGTGAAAATGCAAGAAATTGCGTGTTTAGAAGAAAATATTTTGTTTTATCAGCAGATTTCGTAGAAATCTGCAAATCCGTGTGATTTTTTT
>CAZALL010000008.1:0-23438 GCA_964485955.1 uncultured Treponema sp.
GAATATTTTGTGTTTGTGCATAAAGTTTTCCGCCTTCTTGTGCTTTTGTGTAATCACTTGATGACATTTCGCTTTCGTATGTTTTTAATTTTTCTTCAAGTTCTGCAATATCTTTTTCAAGTTCTTCAAATTCTTTTTGTTCTTTAAAAGTTTTTTTCTTTGCCTTTACATTTGATATGGTAGAATTATTTTTTTCTTGAACTTTTTTATTTTCGCGTTGAATGGCTTTTTCTTCTTTGAGATTTTTTTCTGCTTCTTCAAGTTTTTCTTTTTTGTATTCAAGATACTGACTGCATTTCCCAACGTAACCGCTTACACTGCCGTCTTCTTCCAGTATGAACATTGTATCTGCAACTTTGTCCATAAAATAACGGTCGTGGCTCACAATTAAAAGACATCCCTGGTAGCCCATTAAAAACTGTTCAAGAATATTCATTGTAAAAATGTCAAAATCATTTGTAGGTTCATCTAAAATTAAAAAGTTAGGATTCTGCATTAAGAGACGTACAAGATAAAGTTTTTTCTTTTCGCCACCGCTTAGTGTAGAAAGAGGGGAGTATAAAATTTTTCCTTCAAAACCAAATTGTTCTAAGAATTGACCTGCACTTAAAATTGTTCCGTCATTCATGTGGATTACTTCTGCAGCTTCTTTTATGTATTCAAGAACGCTTATATTTTCATCCTTAAATGTAGGGTTTTGTTCGTAGTAACCAAAAAAAGTATTTACACCTTTGACAATATTTCCTTCGTCTGCTTCTATGCGCCCCGTGATTATATTTAAAAGTGTTGACTTACCGCTCCCGTTGTCACCAAAGATTCCAATTTTTTCGCCTTTGTTAAAAGTATAACTAAAATCTTTTAGAACACATGCATTTTTATTTTCTTGTGCGGTAATATTTCCTTTTGGAAAATTTTTTGAAATGTGATGCAGTTCAAGAATTTTTCCGCCTAGACGTCTTCCTGTAACTTCAAAAGTAAAAGACTTGTCTGCACAAAATTTTTCTCTGTTAATTAAAGCCATGTCGTGTTGAATTCTTGCTTTTGCTTTTGTTCCTCTTGCACAAGGTCCTCGTAAAAGCCAGTCTCTTTCAAAACGAAGTACGCTTTCAATTCTTCTTTCTGTATTTGCTTCAATTTCTGCTTCAATCTGTTTTTTTTCAAGATAGCTTGAATAATTTCCGACATAAAGTTTAATTTTGTTTCGTGCAAGTTCATAAATGTTATTGCATACTGCGTCTAGAAAATATCTGTCATGAGTTACCATTAAGACAGAACGTTTTGTCTGGGCAAGATAATTTTGAAGCCAGTAAATTGTATTTATATCCAGATGGTTTGTTGGTTCATCAAGTAAAAGGAGTTTTGTGTCTTCAACAAGAACTTGTGCTAGAGCAACTTTTTTTAGCATACCGCCAGAGAGTTCTCCCATTTTTCTGTTCATGTCTTTTATTCCAAGTACTGTAAGAACAGAATGAACCTGACTTTCGTAATTCCATAAATCGTCATTTTCAATTTTTGCTGTAAGTTCATTAAGACGGTTTTGTAAAGCAGTTGAAGGATCGTTTTCAAGCTGCAGACAGAGTTCTTCATATTCGCGGATTATATTTAATTTAGGACTGTTGCTTTTAAAAATATGTTCGCGGATTGTGTCTTCACTTTTATAAGTTGGATTTTGTGGTAAAAAAGAAAGACCTGCACTTTTGTTTATGACAACACTTCCTTCATCAGGCTGTAAAATACCTGCTATTGTATTCAATAGTGTAGATTTTCCTGTTCCGTTACGACCAATTAAGGCAGCTTTATCACCTTCGTTTAGACCAAATGTTACTGCACTAAATAATGCTTTTTCTCTTCCAATTTTTGACAGGTTATTTACAGAAATAAGATTCATTTTTTTCCCTACTTAATATCTATTTAATAAAAATAAAAACAAAAGTTGTTGCAAGTCCCATAGTTCCAATGCCTATAGAAGAAAGAGCACCTTCTGTTTCGCCCATTTTAAGAGCTGTACTTGTTCCTACCGCATGACTTGAACAGCCGATTGCAAGGCCTGCAGCAACAGAATTTTTTATGTGAAAAATTTTAACAAGCTGAGGAGCAAACATTCCGCCAAAAATTCCTGTAATCATAACGCCTGTCATGGTTACTGCCTGAATGCCAGAAAGAGAAGAACTTAAAGAAAGTGCAATTGGAGTTGTAACAGATTTTGATAGAAGTGAATTTATAATCTGTTTGTCCAGTCCAAAAAGTTTTCCAAGTCCCCATACGCATAAAACGCAGCTTATGGCAGCACAAAGAGATGCAGTAATTATGGGGAAAATATTTTCTTTGATAATCTGCCGCCTGTTGTAAATATTTAATGCAAGAATTTCTGTTGCCGGAGCCAGCCACATTGAAAGTAAATCGCCGCCGGTTTTGTAATCTTTGTAAGTCATTTTTAATAAAAGTAAAATTGCAACTGTTAATGCTGAACCAATTAAAAGGGGATTTATAATTGCATAGGGAAATTTTTTGTTTAAAAGTTTTGCAATGTAGTAACAGAAGATACTTAAAATTACTGGAAAAAGTGAAGTGTGAAAAATTGTATTGTTAATTGTATTCCATAATGAAATAAAAAAATCAGTCATTTATTTTCTCCATGCATTTTTTTAATTATCAATTTTTTTTGTTTTGCGAGATTTAATTTTATTCTGAATTAAAATTGCAAGTTCTGCAGAATAAGAAGCTACCATAAAAGTTACTAAAAGTGAGATAATGCTTATGAAAATAATCTGCCATAAAACTGAAGAAACAATATTAAATTTTTCCATAATGCTTACATTTGCTGGCAAAAAGAAAAATGCCATGTTCTTCTGTAAAAAAGATCCGCTTTCTTCAAGTTGACAAGGTTTTATTGCTTTGCATAAAAGTAATATTAAAAGTATTAACATTGCAATTATACTTCCGGGAAAAGTAAAAGGCAGTAATGATGAAATAAAATCGCCTGCTAGGCATATGGAAAAAATTACTGCAAGTTGTAAAAGAATTTTCATTACATCAGTATATCAAAAAGCAGATTTTTATTCAGGATATTTGTATTTATTTTTGTAAAAGTCTTTAGTGCTTTTATATGGTAATTTATTAAAAATTCTGCTAGTATCAAGGATATATTTAAAAATTCATTTACGGCAATTTTTAAAATTATAATTTTTTACAAAGAGGAAAATATGGCTGATCAAAAAGATTTGTTTAAGACTGTAATACTTAACAGTATAAACGAATATAAAAAACTTAAAGGTATTGAAGGTGAAGAAATTACAGGTGATGCTGTAAAAGTAGAAAATCCTCCTAAAGCAGAAATGGGGGATCTTGGTGCACCGATGTTTGCTTTTGCAAAAAGTTTTCATATGGCTCCTCCATTAATTGCACAGGGACTTGCAGAACTTATTAATAAAAATATTCTTGAAGGTAAAAAAATTGGTTTAGTAGATGCAGCTTCTTTAGGAACTTTTGCTGCGACAGGTCCTTATGTAAATATAAAATTAAATAAGGCAAATACTTCTTCAGCTATTTTAAAAATAATTGGTGAGCAGAAGGAAAATTACGGTTCTTTTAATTCTGAAGGTAAGAAGCCACTTGAAGGCCGCAAGGTAATGGTAGAATTTTCTTCACCAAACACAAATAAGCCTCTTCATCTTGGACATTTAAGAAATGATGCCTTAGGTGAATCTGTAAGCCGTATTTTAAAAATGGCAGGTGCTGAAGTTTTTAAAGTTGATCTTATAAATAATCGCGGTGTACACATTTGTAAATCTATGCTTGCATACAAAATGTTTCATGAAGAAAAAGGGGACACTCCAGAGTCTTTAGGTATGAAGGGAGATCATTTTGTAGGCCAGTGCTATGTTGAATTTGACCGCTATTTAAAAGGCGAAAAAGATAAACCTGAAACTGCACATCCAGAAGCTGCAGAACAGGCAGAAGAAATGCTTGTAAAGTGGGAAAACGGGGATAGTCAGGTTCGTGCCTTGTGGCAGAAAATGAATGACTGGACATTAAATGGCGTAAAAGAAACATATAAACGTACTGGTGTAAGTTTTGATAAATATTATCTTGAAAGTGAAACTTATCTTAAGGGTAAGGATGAAATTTTAAAGGGACTTGAAAAAGGTGTTTTCTTTAAAGCAGCAGATGGTTCAGTTCGTATTGATGTAACAGATGTTGTCGGTAAAGGAAAAGATGAAGATAGTCACGAAAAAGTTCTGCTTCGTAAAGACGGAACTTCTGTTTATATTACCCAGGATATTGGTACTGCAATTAGTCGCCATAATGACTGGGCTTTTAATCAGATGGTTTATGTTGTTGCAAGTGAACAGAATTATCACTTTAAAATATTATTCCATATACTTAAAAAACTCGGCTTTGATTGGACTGACAAACTCTATCACTTAAGTTATGGTCTGGTAAATTTACCTTCAGGAAGAATGAAGAGTCGTGAAGGAACAATTGTTGATGCTGATGATCTTCTCGATTCTCTTCATGCTGATGCACTTAAGGCAATTGAAGAAAAAGGTCGCGACAGTCAGGTAGGCAATGCTGATGAAGTTGCAGAAAAAGTTGCTCTTGCTGCATTGCATTATTATTTACTTCAGGTTGCTCCAGTTAAAGATATGTTGTTTAATCCTGCAGAAAGTTTAAGCTTTAATGGAAACACAGGTCCTTACCTGCAGTATATGGGAGCTCGTATTTCATCCATAGTAAGAAAGGCAAAGGAACAGGGACTTAATCCTTCAAGTGCTGATGAAAAACTTGCACTTCTTACACATGAAAGTGAATGGGCTTTAATAAAGCAGTTATCTTTATTTCCTGATATGGTTAATCGTGCTGCAGAAAATCTTGATCCTAGTATAATTGCAACTTATGTTTATGACCTAAGCAAATGTTTTTCAAGTTTTTACAGAGACTGTCCTATTCTTTCTGTTAAAGATGAAAATATGGCACTTGCAGAAGCAAGACTTTATCTTGCCCAGTGTACGCTTACTGTAATGAAAAACGCAATGAATCTTGTGCTTGTTCCATATCTTGACGTAATGTAATTTTGTGCAGGTGAATATGAAGAAGTTTTTTCTGTTGCCAGCAGTTTTTGTTTTGCTTTTAAATCTTTTTTCATGTCAGAAAGAAAAAGAAATGACACTTGAAGAAATAGAAAATTACAGGGCTGATGACGACAGAGAACTTCTTGATTTAACAGTTTCTAAACCTTACGAAAATCAAAAATTTATTGCCGGAAAAAAAGGCGGTGTGTGGAATGCAAGCCTTGATTCTGATCCAAAGACCTTTAATATTTACATAGCAGAACGGGACGCCACCAGTAACGCACTTGTAAGTTACCTTCTTGAAGAATTGGTTGACTATGATGCCAATGAGCGTGAATGGATTCCAAAAGCTGCATCTTTTAAAATTGAAACAGATAAAGAAAAAGATACTCTTACAGTTCATTATACTTTGCGTGATGATATGTACTGGACATGGCCTTGTAATGATAAAAAAATTCCTGTCAGTGCAGATGATGTTGTCTGGTATTATAATGAAGTGCAGGGAAATGTTCAGTTTGCAAGTTCTGGTTATACAGGGCAGTTTGTTACAATGGCAGACGGAAGTGAAAGGCATATAGAGTGCATAAAAACTGGAGAAAAAACATTTGATTTTATTTTTCCAAGAATTGTAGCAGATCCTATTCTTGCAACAAACACAATTTTAATTCCGCATTTTGTATATAAAGATGCGATGGAAAAAAACGGTGTTCAGGGAGTAAAAGATTTATTTGCAGTTAATATTGATGTAAAAGAATTACCCAGCTGCGGTATGTGGTATTTGACTGAATATACACCAGGTCAGCGGCTTGTTTATTGCCGGAATGAAAATTACTGGCAAAAAGATGAACGCGGTATTTCAATTCCTTACAGAGAAAAAATGATTTTTCAGATCATAGGTGAAGAAAATACTTCTTGCTTGCTTTTTAAAGAAGGTAAATTAGATTATCATTCTCCAAAGCCTGAACAGTTAAGTGAAATGATAAATGATTCAAAAGACATTTATACAGTTTATAATGCTGAAGGTTCTTATGGTGCACCTCTGTGGTCTTTTAATCAAAATCCGCAGAATAAAAATGAAAATTATTACCGCTGGTTTACAAAAAAACAATTTCGTCAGGCTATGAGTTGTATTTTAAATCGTGACAGAATTGCCTTGCAGGTTTACCGCGGACTTGCTAGTGCAAAACTGGACTTTTTTTCAGAAATAAATCCTTATTACAATCCAAAAATAAAATTAAAATATCTTTATGATTTGGAACATGCAAAAAAACTTTTAGAATCAATTGGCATAAAAATGGATTCAAACGGAATTATGCGGGATGAAAAAAATATTCCTATAGAATTTGATTTGACGGTAGTTTCAGGCGTTTCAATTTATTCAGACATTGCATCAATTATTGCAGATGAAGCTAGTAAGATTGGAATTAAAATAAATATAAGACAGACAGATTTTCAAAAACTTGTAGAAATGCTTACTTCAACATATGACTGGCAGTCACTTATGGTTGGGTTAGGGTCAAATGCTTTTCCTTCTCAAGGAAGCAATGTGTGGCCTTCAAAAGGTAATCTGCATTTATGGTATCCTCTTCAGAAAGAACCTGCAACAGACTGGGAAGAACGGCTTGACTATGTTTACAATGAAGGGTCTTATACAATCAACAGGGATAAGGCACAAAAACTTTGGGATGAAGAAAATGAAATTATTCTTGAACAGTGTCCAGTTATTTACCTTATGCAGTCTAAATCTTTTTTTGCTTTAAATAACAGATGGAATGATGTAAATTTTTATTATGATAATAAATATGGTGCCAGAACTGAATATATTTTTTTAAGGTGACTTATGAAAAAGATTTTGCAGTTTATAAAAAAATTATTTTCTACAATAGCATATCCATTTAAACTTTTAAAAAATAAAGTACCACTTGCATATTTTATTACAAACAGAATTATTACTATGCTTTTTATGCTTTTCTTTTTAGGTTTTGCACTTTTTGGTCTTATGGAATTAGCTCCGGGTGATATTGTAGATCAGATGATGACTCAGCAGATTCTGGCTGCAGGAGATTCTTCTGGAGTAAAAAAATCTTTTGATGAAAATAAAGTTGAAGAAGAGCAGATGCAGATTTTAAGACAGGAGATGGGATTAGATAAACCTTTTTATGTACAGTATTTTAAATGGCTTGAAAGAGTTTTTGTTCACCATGATTTGGGAGTAAGCTTAATATCCCGTGCACCAGTTTCTTTTTTAATTAAAAGCCGTCTTATAAATTCATTAATCTTAAATATTATTTCACTTATTTTTATTACACTTTTTTCTTTTGTTTTGGGAGTGTGGTTTTCTTCAAAAGCCGGAAGTAAAATAGATCTTGCTGCAACATTTTTTGCACTTTTTTTTCATGCCTTTCCAAGTATATTGCTTTTAATTTTGCTTCAACTTTTTGCAAGTACGACGCATTGGTTTCCTGTAAAGGCTTATCCTGAATTTCCCTTTTCTTCTGCTCCTCTAAAATTTACATTCAGCTATATGCATCATATTTTTATTCCTTTGCTTGCATCTTTTTTAGGTGGCTTTGGTTCAACAATGAGAATGATTAGAGCTACCATGCTTGATCAAATGGGGCTGCCTTATATACTTGCCTTACGTTCGAGAGGTATAAGTGAAAAACGAGTTTATCTTAATCATGCATTTAGAAATACTCTTAATCCTTATATTACAGGTTCTGCAAATTTACTGGCTTCACTTTTTAGCGGAAGTTTAATTCTTGAAATTATTTTTGCATATCCAGGAATTGGTCGCCTTATGTATGAGGCTGTTACTCAGCAGGATATTAATCTGGTTCTTGCAAACAGTATGTTTATTTCTGCACTTGTTTTAGTTGGAATGGTTTTAAGCGACATACTTCTTGCCATTGTAGATCCTAGAATCCGCTACGGTAAAAAGGACTAGAACTGTGAAAAAATTTTTTATATATCTTAAAACTAGACCGTTAGCTTTTATAAGTTTTATTTTTATCTGCATACTTTATTTTATAATGCTCTTTGCTGAATTTATTGCACCCTATTCTGCAACTAAAGCTTTTGAAGATAAAACATTTCATCCAGCAAACGTAAAATTTTGTTTTACCCATGGTCTTGAAATAAGAGAGTATCGTGTTTTAAATACATTAACCTGGAAATATGCAAAAGTTAAGGGAGAAGAATTTCATCACAAGATAAGTTTTTTTGTTAAGGGAGAACCTTATAAACTTTTTGGATTTATTCCTGGTAATATTCATTTATTTGGAATAAAAAATTCTGTAGAACAAAATACTCAATATCCGCTTTATCTTATGGGGGCTGATAATTTAGGTCGTGATTTATTTAGCAGAATTGTTTATGGTTCCCGTATTTCTCTTACAATTGGTTTTGTAGCAAGTTTTATTTCGCTTCTTCTTGCAATGATTTTTGGAGGACTTGCTGGTTATTACGGAGGTGCTGCAGACTGGACGATTATGAGGCTTTGTGAATTTTTTATGTTAATTCCAGCTTTATATTTGATTTTATTTTTGCGTTCGCTCTTAAATACAAATATGGATTCAGGTCAGTCTTATATGATTATAACTTTAATTTTGGCTTTGGTGGGCTGGCCTGGAACTGCAAGAACAATCCGTGGAATGGTTCATTCAATTAAACGTGAAGATTTTGTACAGGATGCTGCGGTAGAAGGGGTTCCATCTGTTGTAATTATTTTTAAACATATTATTCCTCAGATGGCAAGCCTTTTGATTGTAAGTACAGCACTTTCAATTCCGGGTTTTATCATGAGCGAAACAACATTAAGTTACCTTGGACTTGGAATTGCAGATCCTGCAGTAAGTTGGGGTTCTCTTATTAATCGCGATATTTCTACTCTTTCAAATTTAAAAAAGTTTCCATGGCTTTTAAATCCCGTGTGGATTTTACTTTTGGCAACACTTGCTTTTAATTTTATTGCAGATGTAATGCGTGATTTTTTTGATCCGCATCATGCTCTTTATTTTAACTGGAAAGACTGGTTTAAAATTTCAAAGAAAAATGATGATGACAAAAAAAATATTTATGATTTACCTCAAGAAAAAAATACATATCTTAAAGTAAGTAATCTTAATGTTACTTTTGATATTTTAAGGGGAAACAAAAAAGTAAAAGTTCATGCAGTACGTGGAATAAATTTTGAATTAAAAAAAGGACATGTACTTGGTGTCGTTGGGGAAAGTGGAAGCGGTAAATCTGTTTCTACAACTGCAATTACAGGTCTTCTTCCTAAAAATGCTTTTATAAGCGGGCAGATTATTTTTGAAGGAAAAAATATTTTAGGTCTTTCGCAAAATGAATTAAGAAAAATCCGAGGAAAAAAAATTGGACTTATTTTTCAGGAACCAGGTAGAGCATTTGATCCTTTGCAAAATATTGAATCTGCTTTTTATGAAACATTTAAAAATTCTTTTTCTAAAATTACAAAAAAAGAGTCTGCACAAAAAGCTCTTTTGCTTTTAGATGAAGTAGGTATTTCTAATTCAAAGGAACGTCTTTTAAATTATCCTCATCAGTTTTCTGGGGGACAGCTTCAGCGTATTTGTATTGCACTTGCTTTAGCTCAAGATTGTCAACTTCTTATTGCTGATGAAGTTACAACAGCTCTTGATCCTACAATTCAAATTCAAATAGTAAATCTTCTTTTAAAATTAAAAAAAGAAAGAGATCTGTCAATTATTTTTATAAGCCACAATATTGATTTAGTTTCAAAAATAAGTGATGAACTTGTTGTTATGTATGGTGGTCTTGTAATGGAAAGCGGAATAACAAAAGAGATTATAAGGTCTCCAAAAAATCCTTATACAAAAGCATTGCTTGATGCAGTTCCTAAAAGTGGAAGTCATTATAGTCAGGGTAAATTAAAATCTATTCCGGGAAAAGTAAGCGATCCTTCTTGCCTAAAAGATGGTTGTCCTTTTGCATCAAGATGTAAGGAAGCAAAAGAAAAATGTTTTAGTAACGAATGGAACTTGTGTTCTCAAGAGTCTTTTTAGCAGAAAAAACACCGCACTTTGTGTCCGGAATTTCTTTCTGTAAGTAAAGGAAGTTCTTCAAGACATTTTTTCTGACAGAGAGGGCAGCGGTGGGCAAAGGGACATGAGTTTTCTTTTTCAAGAACGCTTTTTACTTCACCATTGTTTTGATTCTTAAAGTCATCTTCATTAAATAAAAGTTTTGAATAGGGATGAAGAGCATTTTTTGAAAAATCTTTTGCATCATTTTCTTCAACAATCATACCTCTGTACATGACAGCAATTTTGTCACAGAACCATTGTGTAATTTTTAAATCATGTGCAATAAAAATAATTGTAAGATTTAATTTCTTTCTAAGATCATCAAGTAAGTTTAAAATCTGTCCCTGAATACTTACATCCAATGCAGAGACAACTTCATCACATACAATAAAATCTGGTTTCATTATAAGGGCACGTGCAATACTGATTCTTTGCCTTTGTCCGCCGGAAAATTCACTGGGGTAGCGCTCCAAGTCTTTTTTATCAAGACCTGTCATTTCTATTATTTTTTCTGCTTCCTTTCGTGCTTCAATTTTTCCAGGATAACAGGAAGAATATTTATATGCACAATTTAAAATATTAAAAACATTCATTCTTGGATTTAAAGAACGTGAAGGATCCTGAAAAATGTATTTTACTTTTTCCCTGTAGAGTTTAAGATCTTTTTTTCGTAAATGTGAAATGTCAGTTTCTGTTCCGGTAGAATTTTTATAAATAATATTTCCTTGTGTAACTGGATACATTCCTACAATCATTTTTGCAGTGGTTGATTTGCCACATCCGCTTTCGCCAACAAGACCGTAAGTTTGTCCTCTTTTAATTTCAAAAGATAAATCATTTACAGCATAAACTTTTTTATCTTGCTTTGCAAAAAATCCTGAATCTAAATTAAAATTTTTTGAAACATGTCTTAAACTTAAAATTGTATCCATTTCACAAAGTTTATCTTAACTTTACTTTTAGGGCAAGGCAAAGTATACTGTTTTTTATGACACAGATAAATGAAGAAAGTCTTAATGGTGAAGAAAATACTGATGCAATTGATGAAATTTGTACGCTTCTTGCAAAAGTAAAAGATAAAAATCTTATTAAGGAATTTTTTTCCTGCCTTTTTACACCGTCTGAACTTAATGATTTTTCAAACAGATGGCATCTAGTAAAAGAACTTGAGGCTGGAACAACTCAGCGGGTTATAGCAAAAAAATATGGAATGTCTTTGTGCAACATAACCCGTGGGTCGCGTGAATTAAAAAAAGAAGATTCAGCTTTTAAAAAAATGCTTGCTCTTTTAAATCATAAATAATTTCTGGAAGATACATTATTTTAAAAGTTCAGCAATTTCAGGACGTTTCCAGCGAAGAGCCATGTCGTATGGAGTTTCTCCAGCTGTATTTTTTCTTGAACGCTCAAGACCTAAACTTAAAAGTTTTTTTACTGTAGAAGCGTCTGCATTTCTTGCTGCATAGTGAAGTATGTAGTCTCCCTGAAGATCTGTTTTAGTTCCGCATGCATTTACCATGTCTGCAAGTATTTCTTTATTTTCATCTTTAAATGAAAGAAGTACTGCACATTCTCCAACATTGTCTGTAACAAAAGGATCAGCACCGTGTAAAAGAATTACTCTGGCATTGTCAAATTGTTTTTGTTCTAGAGCAAGACTTAATACTGTAAGTCCCTGTCCGTTTCGTAAGTTAAGTGGATAGCCCATATTTATTAAAGTTTCAATTACATCTTTTGAAGCACGTGCATTTATTGCTGCATGCAAAGGAGAGTTTCCGTCACTATCTGTAAGTTTTGTGTCGTTGCCAAGAATTGCTTTTATAGTTGCACTGTCTTTTCCAATTACTAAAGAGAATGGTGTTTTTCCAAAAGAGTCACGGCTCATAGGATTTGCACCATATTGCCGAAGTAGATTTATTATTTTTACATCGCCAATAGTTGCAGCTTCGTGATAGGAGTTTCTTCCGTACATATCCTGAATATTTACAGATGCACCTTTTGCAAGAAGTATTTCAACAATTTCACAAAGATCACTTTGAACAGCATCTGTTAAAATTGTTTTTCCAGTTGCATCACTTGCATTTACATCAGCACCTTTTGAAAGAAGAAGATTAACCATTGCTTTTGCACCAGAGCGTCCTGCATCACTTAATGGAGTTTTTCCAGAACTGTTCTTAGCATTAATATTGCATCCGTTTTCAAGAAGTGCCTGAGCTGCATTAAGTGCATTCCATCTTACTGCATAGTGAAGTGGAGTGTTTCCTAAAAGGTCGCGGGAATTTGTATCTGCTTTTTTCTTAATCAAAAGATTTATTGTGGAAACAGAGTCAGATTTTACGGCATTAAAAAGAGCTGTTTCACCGTTGGCATTTTTTTTGTCAACTTTGCCACCTTTTTGAATTATATATTCAATGGAAGAATCAAGTTTCCATTCAGCTGCATAATGAAGCGGAGTGTTTCCGTTTCCATCGTCTCCACCAATTACACTTGAACCAAGCATCCAGTCTTGAACTTCTCCACCAGTTGTCATTGCAAGTCTTAACGGAGAAAAATTAGAAGTGTTTGCTGCATAAACATTTGCACCACGGCTTATTAAAATTTCTCCTACCTGGCGTGAATTACTTTGTACTGCAAGATAAAGTACGCTGTCACCTTCAGAATTGCGGGCATCAATGTCTGCTCCAGATTCAAGAAGATAACGAGTATATTCCATTGGAGCTTTTTTTGTAATTGCAAGATGAAGAGGTGTATTACCTTGAGAGTCGCGTGAAGAAATATTATCTTTAGTTACAAGATTTTTTAAAAGGCCAATATTTTTTTGATCAAAAGCTCTTGTTAAAGGAGTGATATGTTTTTTATCTTCAGCGTGAATATCTGCTCCAAGTTTTGCATAAAATGAAATATGTTCGCTAAGGTTGTGTTCTACTGCAAGAGAAAGTGGAGTAAGACCAGCTTTGTTGCGTTCATTTATATCAGCACCTGCATCTACAAGTTCCTGAAGAATTGTTATAGATGTTTCATCCATAGTTGCTATGTGAAGAGGCGTATCTCCATATAAATCTTTTGCATTTGCATCAGCATGTTTAGAAAGAAGGGAAGCGTATATTTCTTCCTGCGATTTTTTTGGAATGATAAGTAAAAGTGGAGTTTTTCCAAGAGAGTCGCGGGCATTTACTTTTGCTCCTTCAGTTAAAAGTAAATTTACAATTTCAATTTGACCGTAACGTACGGCTTCGTGAAGTGGAGTTGCTCCAGTGTTATCTTGTGCCTGAATGTTTGCTCCGTTGGAAAGTAAATATTTTACAATTCCTTTGTGACCTTGCACACATGCAAGATGAAGAGGTGTCTGATTGTCATCGGAACGAAGCGACATGTTTCGTGTGCGAACGGCATCTTCAAAGTAAGAAAAATTTCCACGTACAGGTTCACATTTTGCCATAATTAAGGCTGCCGCAATTTCTATATTTTTTTCATCGCTTGGATTACTAAAGGCAAGTAAGAGAGGTGTCTGACTGTTAAAGTCTAAGAGAGATAAGGGAGCATTTCTTTTTATACATGCATTTACTGCACTAAGATTTTTTTTCAAGACATAATAGTGTACAACGTTCTGCCCGGAAGAATTTTTTTGTGAAGTTGTTTTATCTGTAAGAATAGCATCGTACCAGTCATCAGAATTTATTTCTGCAGTAAGATCAAGCGGAGTTTTTCCTTCATTGTTTTTTAAGAAAAGATTTCCTCCATGTTCTGCCAAAACTCTTGCAGCTCCGTATCGTCCGTTTAAAATTGCAATGTGCAGTGCAGTTTGTCCTTCATTGTTTTTTAAAGTTGAATCTGCATTTTTTAAGAGAAGATAGGTAACTAAATCTGTATCGCCAACTTGAGATGCTGTGTGTAAAGCAGTGTTTCCGTTATCATCACATTCATTAATGTCTGTTTTGGTAAGAAACATATTTTTTGCTTCGTCATAGCGTCCCTGTAAAATCAAATTTTGTACAGAAACTTCTTCAGTTTTTTTTGAAGGAATTAGATTTTCTAAAGTTGTACATCCGCCTAAAAAAAATGTCAGTGACGAAATTAAAAACAGTTGATGAAATTTTTTCATATTTTTCCTCATATATTGAATTTCTAAAAAAATACTTTTAGAGGTATCTTATATATCGGAAATTAAAATGAATGAATTAAGTTTTTTTTGCTAAAGAACAATTTTTACAGAGTCCAAGAATGTTTGTCTGGATTACAGATAAGGTAAAACCCTGAGGTAATTTTTTTTTACATTGGTCATTAAATTTTGTTAAATTTTTTTCATCAAATATATCAAAGATTTTCTGACATTTTATGCAGCGAAAGTGCAGGTGGTTACTTGTATCAGCGTCCCATCTAAGTTCACTGTCTTCAATGTTTATAGCTTGAATAAGTTTTTTTTCATAAAGTGAATGAAGCGTATTGTAAACAGTTGTTTTAGAAAGTTCCGGATATTCTTTTACAAGGTCATTGTAAATTGTGTCTACTGTTGGATGAGTTTTATGTTCTAATAGATATTTGTATATTGCAGCTCTTTGAATGGAACTTCTGATGCCGTTTTTTTTAAAGAGTGCAAGAATTTGTTTTTCGTTTGTCATTTATTTTTTTTCTGTTTTTAACCAGACTGTCTTAAAATTAAGAGTCAGTCTGTTTTTAATTAATTTAGTAATTTGTTTCGCTTACTTCAAAGAAGCTTTTTGGATGATTACAGGTTGGACATACTTCTGGAGCTTTTGTTCCTACACAGATGTGTCCGCAGTTTCTGCACTCCCAAACTTTTACTTCTGATTTTTCAAATACAGCTGCAGTTTCTACATTTTTAAGAAGCTGTCTGTAGCGTTCTTCGTGATGTTTTTCTATAGCTCCAACCAGACGAAATTTTGCAGCAAGTTCTTTAAAACCTTCTGATTCTGCTGTTTTTGCAAATTCATCATACATATCTGTCCATTCATAATTTTCACCATCAGCTGCGGCATTAAGGTTTTCTTTTGTATCTCCTATACCTCCTAGTTCTTTAAACCACATTTTTGCATGTTCTTTTTCGTTGTCAGCAGTTTTTAGAAAAATAGCTGAAATTTGTTCATAACCTTCTTTTTTTGCAACTGAGGCAAAATAGGTATATTTGTTTCTGGCCTGTGATTCTCCAGCAAATGCAGTCTGGAGATTTTTTTCTGTTTGAGTTCCTTCGTACTTATTCATCATTGTAATTTCTCCTTGTAAAATATTGGATTTAATAACTTGTAATAATTATTAAGTTGTAATCATTACAAGTTAAATATATATAATAAAAAAAAGTTAGGGAAGACTAATTCGTATATTTTTAATAGTTTTTAATTTATTCCTTTGAGTAAAATCACTTTTGGGGGACGTTGTCATTCGGATAAAAACTAATTTTTGCCCTTGACATTATTTTGCTGATTGTATAAAGTATTGCGGTATGCAAAAAAGTGTAACCGTGGATGCTCCTGCAAAAATAAATTTAGGACTGCATGTTTTTCCAAAACGTGATGACGGTTATCACAATTTAATGAGTATTTTTACAACGGTAGATTTGTGTGATTCAATTACACTTTCTCTTATTCAAGAAAAAAATATCTGCCGTGTAAGTGTTACTAATATGACACTTCCGGAAGAAAATACTTTTACGATTGCATACAAAGCTTTCTGCGTGCTGACTGGTGTGGAACAAGGCGTTGATGTTAATGTAACAAAACGTATTCCTTCCGGCGGTGGATTGGGGGGCGGCTCAAGTGATGCTTCTTCTTTTATTCAATCCATGGACTTATTGTGCGGTACGCATCTTTCAAAGGAAGATTTAACTTCTATAGCAGGGAAGGTAGGCTCGGATGTTTACTTTTTTACTCATGCTCTTTTAGAGAAGTCTTCTGAAGAAAAACATTATGCTGCTTTTGTTAGCGGACGAGGCGAAGTTGTGGAAAAAATAAAAAGTCGCAGTGATTATTCACTTGTGCTTGTTTTTCCAGAAGTTTTTGTTTCGACAAAAGAAGCTTATAAGTTAGTTGATCTGCATATGGATAAATGTAAAAGTGTAAGTCCTGAGCAGTTAAAACTTATGTATACAGAGCCTTTAGTAAAATGGAATTTTTATAATTCTTTTACAAGATCTGTATGTTCTGTATATGAAAAAATAGATGAGGCTCTAACGGCATTAAAAAAAGAAGGTGCTGTTTTTGCTGATATGTCGGGCTCTGGTTCAACAGTCTATGGAGTGTTTGAAACAGAAAAAGATGCCCTTAAGGCACAAAGAAATCTTGCCTCTGTTTATAAAACAGTATTGGCTTGATATAAATATTTTGGGACGTCGACAAGTGGTAAGTCAACGGCTTTTGGTGCCGTCATTTCACAGGTTCGAATCCTGTCGTCCCAGTTTTTAATTTTAAGCAAGAAGGAGTTCTTTAAATGGAACAGTTTACAATTAATGCTAAAACACGCAAAGAATGTGGTAAGCGTGCAGCAAAAGCCCTTCGTGCAACAGGTCATATTCCTGCTGTAGCATATAATGAAAAGGGTGAATCAGTAATGCTTGATATTGAAGCAACTGAATTCTCAAAGGCATGGAGATCAATTACTCCAACAACTCTTGTAACTCTCAAGATTGACGGTCAGGATAATATGGCTTACATTCAGGACACAGAGTATGACATTATTACAGATAAAGTTCTTCACGCAGACTTTCATATTGTAAGCGGAACAAAAGCTATTACAGCAAAGTTTAAGCTTCATTATGCAGGAACTCCTGCTGGTGTTCTTCAGGGTGGATTCCTTGTAAAACATCTTCCTCAGGTTGTTGTAAAAGCACTTCCTGCAGATCTTCCACAGTCAATTACACTTGATATTTCTGGTGTAAAGATTGGTGACAGACTTTCTGTAAAAGATCTTAACTTAGGCGACAAAGTAACAGTTCTTACAAAGGCTGATTTACCTCTTGTTCACGTTGCTCCTCCAAAGAAATAATTTTTTGCAGTATACGGGCTCTCTGGTAACAGGGAGCTTTTTTTTTTTTCTAAACTTAACCTGTAAATGAAAGAAGATAAAAGTTTTTTAGAAGAAGAAGTACTTACTAATCTCGTAAAATGCGGACTCGTTCTTGAAAAAGAAAATAATATTGGTGTTGCCGTAAGTGGTGGAGCAGACTCAATAAGTTTATTAACTGCCTTAAAAAATATTCTTCCAGCAAACTGTAAAATTTTTGCTTTGACAGTAAATCATAATCTTAGAAAAGAAGAGGAAACTTGTTCTGATGCAGATTTTGTTTTGTCTTACTGTAAAAAGCTATGTGTTGATTGTAAACTTTATGATGTTGAACGAGGAAAAATAAATCTGCTTTCAAAGGAGAGAAAATCAGGAATTGAAGAAGCTGCAAGATTTGTTCGTTATAAATGTTTTGAAGATTTTATTGAAGAAAAGCATCTTGATTTTCTTTGCCTTGCACATAATTCCAACGATAATGAAGAAACAATTTTAATGCGGTTCTTAAATGGATCTTTAAGTTTAAGTGGAATAAAATTTAAGAGAGAAAAAATTGTACGACCATTATTAACAGTGTCACGAACACAAATTGAAGAATATCTTAAAGCAAAAAATATTTCATGGTGTACAGATTCTACTAACAGTGACATAAAATATTTTAGAAACAGAATACGCAATGTTCTTGTTCCGCTTCTTAATGAAAATTTTACAGGCTGGCAAAAGTCATTGAATGTTCTTCAAAAAAAATCTCTTGCTGATGAAGAATATTTTTCTCATGAAGTTGACAAAGCATTTTCTGACTGTAAAGTTGTTTTTGATAAAGAAAAAAAATGTCTGTCATTAGAGGCTGATGTATTTTATTCATTTTATCCTGCAGTTTTATATAGATTGTGCTTTAAAATTTTTTCTATGCTGAAAATTACAGAAAGAGTTCCGTTTTCTTTTATTGAACGTTTATGCGATAAAAAAAATAATGAACTCTTAAGCGGGCATGAAATAAATTGTGCTGGACTTTATGTGCATTATAGAGATAGCCGTATTTTTTTTGAAATAAAAGAATTTGTAGCGACAGAAAAGGCTATTTTTGCTATAATCGAAAAGTCTTCAAAGTGTTCTGTAGGTAAGAGAGAATTTTATTTTGAAGAGAAAAATGACGGCATAAAGATTACATGTGAAAACAGTGAAATCTTTGTTAAAAGTTTAAAATTTCCTTTTGTAATTCGCACAAAAATGCCGGGGGACGAAATAAAGTGTGCTGACGGAAATATGAAGTCTTTGACAAAAGCAGTTTCTTCACTTAAGGCTGATGAAAGTCTAAAAGAAAATGCAGATGGTGAAAAAAATATGCTTTTACTTATTCAGGAACTTCAGACTTTAAAGCGTCAGATTGTATGTATTTGGGGCAGTGTAAATGGTTTTTCAACCTGGCTGCTTAAGGATTGGTTATGAAAAAGAATTTTTGTTCTGGAAAAATATTTTTGTTTTTTGTAATAAATTTTTTTTGTACTGTATTTGCTTTTTCTCAAAATAATTCTATTAATAATTCTGCAAATAGAAGAACTGCAGTAAGATGTCTTGAACTTGCAAAAGATTATGCTGCCTACAGGGACTGGCAAGCGGTAAAAAGTCAGGCTGATTTAGGTTTGTCTTATGATGAAAATATTTGTGATCTTTGGTATTACAAGGCACTTGCAGAACTTTCAACTGGGGCTACTAAATCTAAAGTAATTGAACTTATAAGTCTTGCACTTGAAAATGAAGATGCTTTATGGGTTGATTACAATCGTGATAATGCCAGAATTTTGTATGCAGATTTATTAAGCGATACACTGGAATGGAAAAAATCACTTGAACTTTTAGATAGAAAACCTGTTCTTTTTTCTGCCGATGCAGAATATATCCGTGCAAAAAATTATTATCGTCTGTCAAAAGAAGAAAGTGAACCTTATCTTAAAATGGCAAGAGATAAAATTGAAACTTCACGAAAAATGTTTCCGTCTGACACACGCTTTGCACTTTTATTTTTTAAAAATGAAAATCCTTTGGATACAGATTTTAGTGTTAGTTCACTTGCACAAAATTTTATTTTAAGAATCAAACAGTATGCTGCTCCTTTACCTGATAAAGATGCTGAACTTGAAATATATGCTGCTTCATTTGCTAAAGACGCTGAAAAAGTGAGAATGTTAAAATCATTTAATGCAAGACATTTACGCCATCCACTTTATGCTCTTGAAGCTTTATCCTGTGGTTTGATTGATGAAGAAGCTGCTGTAAAATATATTGCATCTTTTGAAGAAGAAGAAATTGAATATGATTTTTTAAAGAAGTTTGTTCTCTTAATAAAAGATGAAGAAAATATAGAAGTGCTTGGAAAATATCTTTTGTCATACAATGGAGTTCTTGTTCAGGATACGGATAAAGACGGACTTATAAACCTTTATGTAAAATATTCACGCGGACGTCCTGCAAATATAATTTATGACAAAAATCAAGATGATAAGGCTGATTTTAATATGGTACTTGATTTTGGTCAGCCATTAAATGCAAGTTTTCAGGAACATAATTTAATGCTTTACTGGGATCCTTCGCCTTATGTATCTAAAATAGAATTTTTTGATGATAAGGGAAATATTACTGTTACTTTTAATCTGGTAGATGAAACTTTATCATGGATTCCGCTTGATGTAAAAAAAGAAGAAATAATTTCTCTCTCCTGCAAAGAAGATTTTTATTATCCTGTTTTAAGAAATGATAGTCTTGATTTTTCTAATGTTTCTTATGCTTCTGCCATTTCGTCTTATATTCTTCCGTGTACAGAAAGAAAAAATGCTATTGTAGAATGTCTTGTTCTTAATGGTCAGACAGTTGCAGCTTACTATAAAAAAGATAACAAGGTATATGCTCAGACCTATTTTGAAAATGGTCTTCCTGTAAATAGAATGCTTGATGCAGACGATGACGGTCTTTTTGAAACAACTCAAGTTTATGCCTATGACGCAGAAAACTTAGTGACAGATCATGTGCTTGAAGAAGAAAAAAATATTCTCTTAAAAGTGTTTAATCAGAATCTGCAGGGTGGATTTTATATTCAGAAAATTCAGGTAGACACTAATCATGACACAATAGCTGAATATATCGAAGAAATATTTGATGACGGTCAGCAGATTATTTCTTGGGATAATAACAGTGACGGTTTGTGTGACGTGAGATATATTAATTATGGAAAAACAAAAAGTGATTCTGATCAAAATGATTTTACAGTCGAAGAAATTATTTTTAATCCTGGAAGTAGTGATAATGAAATTTCTGTTACAAGTATAGACGGTATACCAGTTAGCGTAAAAAGTGTTGCCGGCGAGATGGATGTAATAAAAGATTCTTATTATGATATTTATTGGCTTGGAAGTCAGGGAACTCCACTTCTTGCAAAAAAAGTTTTAAAAGAACTTAACCTTTTGGGCTCTCAGGGGGTTTCTACAGTGGTGTCAGAAGGCAATATGAGTGTTTTGTGTGTTAAAGTTGAAGGAAAAAATTACGCATATTTAACATTGCCTCAGGAATACCAGGAACTTGAAAGACAGCGTCAGATTGAAGAAAGAAAAAAGGCAGAACTTAGATAATGAAATTATTTTTTAGGCATACATTTAAAATTTTTTTTAGGGGAATGACTTGCATTTTTTTGCTGTTTCTAATGTTTTCATGTACTTCCATTCAGGAAGGTGGCGGGCAGACTTATGTTCCTCTAAATTACAGTGAAAGTGATGTTATAGAAAATGAACTGAACAGTATTAATCTTTTAAAAGAAGATGAATGTGTTAAAGCTTTGTGGCGTTTAGAAAATTTACTTTTAAAAACAGATTCTGCTTATGTTAAAAAAATAAAAGAAGAATGTAAGATTCGTGAAGAACAGATTTTTAATTTGTGCCAGAAATCAATTTTAGAAAATAAATATTATGATGCACTTTCGTATTATGATACTCTTTGTGCTTTTGATTATGAAAAAATAAATGAACTTAAAATTAATGGCAGAGAAATTTCTGAACGTTTAATAAATTCTACTCCAGGCTTTAATGATGACTATAAAAAATTTGCTGGAGAAAAAAAAGTTTCTCAGTTTATACGCGGAACTGTTACAGTTTTTGTTGATAAAGGAATAAAAATTGAGCATGGCGTTGGTCGGGCTGATGCAGTTTTGGGAAGTGGATTTTTTATTTCTAAAAATGGATATGTAATTACAAATCATCATGTAATTTCTGATATGGTAGATCCAAAGTATGAAGGTTTTTCAAGACTTTATATTCGCTTGGCAGATGATCCTGATACAAGAATTCCTGCGAAGGTAATAGGTTATGATTCAATTTTAGATCTTGCTTTACTAAAGGCTGAAGTTGAAGCTCCTTATGTTTTTAAACTTGGTACCAGTCAGGGACTTGATGTGGGGGACAAAGTTTATGCAATAGGTTCACCCCTTGGACTTGAAAAAACTTTGACCAGTGGAATCGTAAGTTCTATTGATCGTAAACTTTTGACTCTTGGAAATGTTTTTCAGATTGATGCTGCGGTAAACAGTGGTAACTCTGGAGGCCCTTTGATTGATCAGGACGGCAGTGTACAGGCAGTTGTTTTTGCTGGCGTTCAAAATTATCAGGGATTAAATTTTGCAATTCCTGTTGAGTATTTAAAATTGCTTCTTCCCTCTCTTTTTAATGGTGGTCAGACTGAACATTGCTGGATTGCTTCTTATGGTAAGACAAAAAAATCTTCAAGAATTCCTTCTATTAATGAAGGACTTGAAGTTCAGTATGTAATGCCGGGGGGGTCTGCTTGTTTAAGTGGAATAAAAGCAGGAGATGTAATTACAGCAATTGATGATGTAGAAATAAAAAATCTTGAGGCTTTTCAGACATGCCTTATGGTAAAAAAAACAGATTCAGTTTGCCGCATAAAGATTTTAAATAAAGATGGAATATCTGAAACAAAACTTGTTTATTTGGAAAAGCGTCCTCAAAATCCAGGTTATGAAATTTATAATCATGATGTAATAGCTCTTTCATTTTTACCAATTACAGGAATGGAATTAACACCACTTTCAACTTCGAGCAAAAGAAAGTATTCTGTTGCAAAAGTTTTAAAGGGTTCAATTGCGGATGAAACAGGTTTTAGTGAACATGATCCGGTAGATCTTTTAAAAGTAGAATTTAATGAAGAAAAAACAGCTATGTATGTTCAGCTTTATACAAAAAAAAGAAAGAACGGGTTTATGGATATGAGTATTGGTTTTGCAGCTCCTCTTGACAGCCCTTACTATTATTAATGGAGAAATAAATGACAGAATTAAAATACAAACGTAATTTTTGTATTACAGCACACATTGATCACGGTAAGTCAACTCTTGCAGACCGCCTTATTCAGAAAGCAAAAATAATTGATGACCGCCAGATGACAAATCAGATTCTTGACAATATGGATATTGAAAGGGAACGCGGAATTACAATAAAAAGTCAGGCAGTTACAATTCCTTATCACGCAAAAGATGGACATGATTATGAATTAAATTTTGTAGATACTCCAGGACATGTAGACTTTTCTTATGAAGTCAGTCGTGCTATTGCTTCCTGCGAAGGTGCCCTTCTTTTAGTAGATGCATCTCAAGGTGTTGAAAGTCAGACTGTAAGCAATATGTATCTTGCCTTTGATCAGGATCTTACTATTGTTCCAGTGATAAATAAAATTGATTTGCCTAGTGCAGATATTCCCCGTGTAAAAAAAGAAATTGAACATGATTTAGGTCTTAACCCGGATGATGCCCAGCTTGTAAGTGCAAAAACTGGTGAAGGAATTGATGAACTTATGGAAGCCATAGTAACAAAATTTCCGCCACCAAGTGGTGATGTAAATGCCCCTCTAAAAGCTCTTATTTTTGACTGTCATTATGATGAGTATCGCGGAGTAATTGTTCATGTAAGAATTATGGATGGAAGAATTAAAAATGGGGATGCAATTAAATTTATGAGCAGTGGAACTCAATATAAAGTTGAGCAGTCTGGTGTTTTTAAAATTAAATATGAAGAAACTGGTGTTCTTGAAGCGGGCGATGTAGGTTATTTAATAACAGGTGTAAAGACTGTAAGTGAAGTTGCTGTAGGAGATACAATTACTACAGTTGAAAATCCAGCCACTGAGGCTCTGCCAGGTTTTAAGGAAGTTAAGTCTGTTGTTTTTTCTTCAATCTATCCAATCGATTCAAATGACTATGAAGAGTTAAGGGAATCAATGGAGCGTC
>CAZALL010000009.1:0-16428 GCA_964485955.1 uncultured Treponema sp.
GAACTGCTTGAAAATCTCATTATAGAAGGAGAATCTGCATTATCTGGAAGTGAACGTTTTACACGGTCAAGTTTATCGCGTACATCACTTACTGCAGCATCAAGGTCTGTACCATAATTAAATTCCAAGGCAACCATAGAAGAACCTTCGGAAGAAGTAGAAGTTATTTCTTTAAGGCCATTTATGCTGACAAGGGCATTTTCTATAGGCTGAGTAATTGTTTTTTCAACTGACTCAGGACCTGCATTTGTATAAGTTGTCATTACCATAAGGTAAGGATTATCTGTTTCCGGAAAAAGAGCCATTGCCAGTTTACCGGAAGTAAAAATCCCTAGAACACCAAGAAGTGTAAATACAATCAGAACAAGAACAGGATGTTCAAGAGTTTTTCTGGAAATACTCATTATTTACTTCTCCTGTTTTACTTCAAGATCTGCCTGTGCTTCTGTATGATCAGGATTTGAAAGATCATGAACCTTTGCTCCTTCAAAAAGCGAAAGCATACCTTCGACAACAACATTTTCTCCGCTTTCTACACCGGAAGCAATCTGTGTTTTACCGTCAACTGTTTTTCCTAAAGTTACAACTCTTTTTGTAACAGTACCATCATCTTTTACTACAAAAACATATGAATCATTATTTTGAGTAACAACTGCATCCTGAGGAATAACAATTTTTCCCTTATATGTACTTGTATAAAGTTTTACCTTTGCAAACATTCCTGCATTTATTCTTGAATCTTTTTTATCAAAGTTAAGAATTATTTCTTTTGTACGAGAACTTGCATCTAGAACAGGACTTACTCTTGTAACATAAGCTGTAAAAATAGCATCAGGATATGCCTGAAGTGATATTTCTGCACGAAGACCTATTTTTAATTCACCTACATAGCGTTCTGGAATCTTTGCTGTAATCTGAAGATTTTCAACATCACCAATTTTTGTAATTACAGAAGAAACACTTACCTTTGTTCCTGCCTTTACCGGTGAAAGAAGTACACTTCCACTGATTGGTGCAACAACAGGAGACTGAGCGTAATAAGTACCAGCTTCTGAAGCATCAACACGTGCAATTACATCTCCCTTATTTACATGAGAGCCAAGATTTACATTTACCTGAACTATGCGACCGCCAATTTCCGGAAAGACTTCAACACTTGTCTGAGTTTCAACTTCCCCACTTGTAATAACAAAGTCTGTAATTGATTCAACTTGTGCAGTCTGTGATTTTACCGTATAAACCTTATTTGAATTTTCTCCAGCCATCATTGCAGCAGGACCTGGCATTGCTCCTGGACCACCAGACTTTTTCTTTACATTAGAAATAACATTTGCAACGATAATAACTACAAGCATGAAAACTACTGCACAGATCATAATTATAATGTTTCTAGTTTTTTTCTTATTAAGGTTTTCATCTGTTTTAATAACTTCTTTATTTTCTTCGCTCATTTTTTTCTCCATAAATTATTTAGATTGTGATTCTGCCTCTGGAGTTGTTAAAGTTCCAAAAGGAAGACCTAATGTATTTTCAAGATCAAGTAAGGCACATGCCAAAGTGTAATACTGCGACTGAAGATTTATTTTTGAACTCAAAAGACTATCGGCTGCGTTCTGCAGTGTAAGTAAATCTTTTGAACCATGATTGTAGGCTGTCAAAGTCATGTCATAACTTCTTTGGGCAAGGTCTACATTATTTTTAAGCGAGTCAAGCTGTGACTGAGCCTGATTAATTTTTTTAATTCCGTTTTTAACATCAATTTCTACACTTGTTTTTTGATTTTCAAGCTGTAAATTTAAGTCCGCAAGATTTGTTTTTTGACTTTCTATACTCAAGGCTCCAGAAGACCATGGAAGATAACCATCAAGAGGAATGCGAGCAGAAAGAGTTAATGCATTTGTAGTTGAATCAGAATCTGTGGCAGTGCCCTTAACATTTGTCATTTTTCCAAGACCATAGGTATAACTTACGCTAAGACTTGGGCCCCAGGCAGAAAAGCGGCTTGCAAGTAAAGTATTTTCTGCACTTGTAATTGAATTTTTAATTGTCTTTACAGAAGGAACATTTTCTACATCGTAGGTAAAATATTTTTCATTAATTTTTTCATCAGCAAAATCGTCCAGTTTTCCGTCTAAAGAAATTTGCTCTTCCTGACTGATTCCTAATGTCTGTTTAAAAGAATCCAAACTGTTTTCGTATGCAATGTTGGCACTTTCAAGTGAAGGCTTTAAACTTTCATAGTTTACCTGAGATGTAAGTAAATCTAATTCAGAAAGTTTACCAAGTTCATATTTATCTTTGTTAAGAAGATAACGCTGTTTTGCAGTTTCAAGATTTCTTTCCTGAAGAGAAAGACTTTCCTTTGTATACAAAAGGCTGTAAAAAAGTTTTCTTACATTAAGTTCAATTGTTTTTTTTGCATTTTCATAAGTTTCAAGACCGTTGGCATAATTTAATTTTGCAGCACGGATTGTTGTATAAATTGAAGGAGTTAAACTTAGTGAAAGAGACGCAGATGCACTCATTGAAGAATCATAAGTTTTGTCATCTGTAAACGGAACTGAATAAGAACCTGACAGGCTGGCAGAAGGACTTACACTTCCCCAGGCAAAATCACTCTGTTTTTTCTGAAGGTCAAGAGTCAACTGACTTCGCTTAAGGCTTAAATTATTTTCTAGAGCAAGGTTTACAGCTTTGTCTACTGTAATAGATAAAGCTTCATTTTTGTTTGTTTCCTGGGCAAAAAGAATGGCTGTACAAAATAAAATGAAAGCAGCACTAATAGACTTTTTCACACAAATCTCCTTTTTTTTATAGATTCATTTATAAACTTTGACTTTAATTATTCTTAATAATAAAAATAAAATAAAAGCGTTACAATATGCTAAAAAAAAATGTCACCCATAACACAATTTTATGAATGACATTCTTACACTTAAAAATCTTCTTCTTTTACGATTCCGTTTACAATCGCATTGTTTTTAATTACATGGTAAGCATTTAAATCTGCCATATTCATATAAGGAAATACATATAAAAGTACTGGTAATACAATTACACCAAGAATTCCCCAGCCCAAATATGAAAGGTCAAATGCAAAAAGTTTTAATTTATAGCCATTTGTAATTTTTTTGCTTAAAGTTAAAGCTTTTCTTACACTTATAGAAGGATTTTCTGCAATTACATTAAACATATACCTGTACTGAATTTTCTTTATAATTGAAATTACAATAGACGCAATTGAAGCTAAAAATATAAGCAGGCTACATAAAAGCGACTGTAATGCAACAGCTGTATTTCCTTCTTCCAAAAATGGAGTTAAATATTTAAGCTGATAATATGAAGCAAAAAGAATTATAGCTGAAGGAATTAAAATCCAGATGTATTCCCACAAAAACTGCCAAAGTCCTGCAAGAAAATTTTTACCTGTTCCAGAAAAACTTGCCATGTAATCACTGAACTTTGCTTTTTCTCTGGTACGACTTAAAGTAACAAGAATTTTTACAAAAGGAATTAAAAATACTGCACTTAAAGCGGCCATTAAAATTCCAAAAATCAATTCAACAAATGTTGATTTAATTAATTTATTTGCCTGAACATCATAATCTTCTGCAGATAAAAGAACTTCCTGGTCATCTAAAGAATCTGCAAATGATTCACCTAAAAATTCTTCAAGCATTTCGCTGTTAAGATTTTGAGAAGACTCCTGTACACCCTGAGCATATCCCTGCATAAAGCTGTCTTTAAAAGTGTAAGCTAAATAAACAAAATAAATTATTCCCAGAACAAAAGCCATTACTAAGAGTGCAAGAATTGGAGTTGTCCATCTGCCTTCAAGCTGTCTTTTTGCAATTTCTTTAAGGCGAGGTCTATCCCATTCAAGTTGATGACGTTCAGCAGACTGATTGTTTTCTTCTTCCATTTTAATCTCCTCTAAAACTCCGCGTTATCGGCAGCACATATGTTTTTTTATTGTAGCAGAAAGAAGCTTTTATTTCAAAGATTCATAAAAAATATAAGTGACTTCTATATATAAAAATTCTGCCGTAATTGAATTTTCCTATAAAAAAGTTTATCTTATGGCATTATGGATTTGATTAAAAAACTTGAAGAACTTTCCAAAAGACATACTGTTGTTGCAGAAATGGTTAACGACCCAAACCTTGTAAAAGATCAAAAGAAATATCGTGATACCATGCGTGAAAATCAATATCTTACAGAAATTGATGAGCTGTATGATGAATATAAAAAAGTTTTAAGCGGTATTGAAGAATCAAAAATTCTTATTACTGAAGAAGAAGACCAGGACATGAAAGAAATGGCCCGTGAAGAATTAAAGGCTCTTGAAGAAAAACAGCCTTTACTTGAAGAAAAAATTAAACTTAAGCTTATTCCCCCTGATCCTCTTGATGAAAAAAATATTATTCTTGAAATACGTTCTGCTGCCGGTGGAGATGAAGCATCACTTTTTGTACGTGACCTTTGGGAAATGTATACTCATCTGGCTGAACGCAAGGGATGGAAAACAGAAACAATGGAAGCTCAGGAAACTGAAGTAGGCGGATTTAATAAAATTGTTACTTCTATTTCTGGCAAATTTGTTTACGGTACACTCCGTTGGGAATCTGGTGTTCATAGAGTACAGCGTGTTCCTGCAACAGAAGCTCAGGGACGTTTGCAGACTTCAACAGTAACAGTTGCAGTTCTTCCAGAAGCTGAAGAAACTGAAATTGAAATTAAACCTGGTGATGTTCGTATTGACGTAATGCGTGCCGGTGGACCTGGAGGACAGTGTGTCAACTCAACTGATTCTGCAGTTCGTCTTACCCATATTCCAACAGGTCTTGTTGTAATTCAGCAGGATGAAAAATCTCAGATTAAAAATAAGGAAAAAGCATTCCGTGTACTGAGAGCCAGACTTTTTGATCTTGAAGAAAGCAAGAAGCAAGCAGAAAGAGCTGCAGCCCGTTCAAGCATGGTTGGTTCTGGTGCCCGCAGTGAAAAAATACGTACATATAATTATCCTCAGGATCGTATTACTGATCACCGCATAAATTACAGTCAGCACAATTTACCTGCATTTATGATGGGCGAAATGGACAATATGCTTGATGCCTTAAATGTTTACGCTAAAGAAGAACAGCTTAAAGACATAAGCGAACTTGAATCATAAAAATGACAGTCAGAGAGGCTTTGCAGTACGGAAGAAAAATTTTAAATAATTCTCCAAGTCCTGCTTTGGACACAGATGTTTTTCTTCAGTACCTGCTGGGCTGTGACAAAACTTATTTACTTTTACATTCAGATGACAATTTAAATGATGAAATTTTTAAGCAGCTAGATGAAATGCTGCAAAAAAGACAGACTGGTCTCCCCGTTGCCTACATTACGGGTCACAAAGAATTTTACGGAATTGATTTTTTTGTAAATCAGGATGTTTTAATTCCAAAACCAGATACAGAAATTTTAGTTGAAGAAACTTTAAATGTTCTTGCGGACAAAGTTACCTTGCCAAATATTTTGACTGTCTGTGATATGTGTACAGGAAGTGGCTGTGTAGGTCTTTCAGTCTTAAAAAACTGCATTGAAGAAGAATTATTTTCTTTGGAAAAAATGCCTTCATTTTTTTTAGCAGACATTTCAAGAAAAGCACTGGATGTTGCAAAAAAAAATATTGAACATTTAAATCTAAATAAATATGCCCACATTGTTCATTCAAATCTTTTTGACAATACCCCCAAAGAATTTGATGTCATTACGGCAAACCCTCCTTATGTTCCTTTAAAAGAAACTATGGAACTTTTAAAAGACGGAAGAAATGAACCTGTGCTTGCATTAAACGGTGACGTTGACACAAATACGGGTGATTTTTCACAAAGTACTGACGGTCTTGAAGTAATGCGAAATCTTGTTCCACAGGCAGTTGAACATCTTAGAACTGGAGGTGTTCTCCTGGTTGAAGCCGGTGAATACAATGCCTTAAAGACAGAAGAAATTTTCAAAAAAAATGGCCTCCATGACACAAGAATTATTCCTGATCTGGAAGGCCAGTTAAGAGTTATTACAGGTATACTGTAATTTATTTATTAAAATCTAAAGCGGATTCCAATACCGCCTGCAAGTCCTAAATAGTTATTATTTATAAATTCACCAACACAACCAAATGTAACAGGAATTGAAATATGTTCAACTAATATAAAATCTACTCCAAGACCTATACCTAATGTCAAACTTGCAATAAAGGGATCTGGTGAAAAATCATATGCTTTTGCTTCTTCATTCCATGAAGAAGTCTGTGTCTGATAACCGTTATGACCTGCCATTCCCCAAAAATAAAGCAAACTGGTAAATACATCTTCAAATGAAAAACTAAAAAGTTTTGCCTGAATCTGAGCAGAAAAAGAATAAGATAAACATTCCTTTGAAGAAGGATTCCAGAAACCGCCTGCACATAACTGAAAGCCTATTCTATCTGTACACCATCTCTGGTAGTCAAATCCATATGCATAAGGGCTTGTTGCCTGAGGATTTCCTGCAAGAAAAGAAAAACCTATCGCATTTTCATATTTTAAAGCTTTTTCTTTGTTTACTGTCTCTTTTGAAATAGGAACTTCCTGTGTAAGAGTTCCACTGAGATCTGCTTCAACTTCATTTTCCTGAGCAAAAACAGTTGCCTGTGCCATACACAAAACTGCTATTGCAGTCATAAAAAATCTGGACTTTTTCATTATAAATCTCCCATAAAAAATTATTTTTTACTTTTACAAGTATCTTCTTTTTATAACATTTTATTTATTTTCTTTCAACTCATCAGAAGCACTCTTATCCCATGAAACTTCAACGCGTCTTTTATCCAGATCCCGCATTCTTAAGTAAGTTAAACAGTCTGCCCTATGAATTGTAATACCCCTGTTGCGTGAAACATAGCCTGCAATTGGTTCACCTGGTTTTGGATTACAACACTGTGCTATGCTGACCATAAAATTTGTTGTTCCTTCAATACGAATTTTTCCAGTATAGGAACTTTCACTTTTATTCTTTTTATTTTTTCTTCTTCCGCCCTGAAGACTTGCCTGCACTTCCTGCGAATGTAAAACGTTAGCTGCATTTTCTGCTTCTTTTTTTGCAAGTGCTTCCCTGTCAATAAAAGTCGGGTCATTTAATGTAAGCCACTGATTTATCTTTTGGCGAGCCTTTGTTGTTTTTACGGATTTAAGCTGATTTTGAGTAGGGTGTGCCTGAGGATTTGTAATTACTTCTATTATCTGAGTATTTTTTAACTGGGCTGTAAGAGGAATTATTTTTCCGTCTGCTTTTGCACCTACAACTTTTTCGCCAACTGCAGAATGTATTGCGTAGGCAAAATCAATTGCATTACTTCCGGCTGGAAGTTCAATTACATCTCCCTTTGGTGTAAATACAAATATTTCGTCTCCCAAAAGATCATTTTTTAGTTCATTAAAAAACGCTTCATCAGATAAATCCTTTTGCTGAAGACTTCTAAGCTGATTGATTATTGAAAGATCACTTGCCTTGACCATGTCATGATTTGTGCCTTTTTTATAAAGCCAGTGACTTGCAACACCATGTTCTGCAATATTATGCATTTTTTCTGTACGAATTTGAATTTCAAGAGGCATACCTTCGCACATTACAGTTGTATGCAAACTTTGATAACCGTTGGCTTTTGGCATTGCAATGTAATCTTTAAAGCGTCCGTCAAGTGGTTTCCACAGTCCGTGTACAATTCCAATTAATGTATAACATTCACTTACTGTGCGGCAGATAATTCTAAGGGCAAGTAAATCGTAAAGTTCACCTGCTTCTTTATTGCGTTTTCGCATTTTTTGATAGATTGAATAAAAATGTTTTGCACGGCTTGTAATTGTTACTTTAAATCCTAATTTTTCTACAGCTTCATAAATTTTATTTACTGCATCTTCAAGAAATTTAGAACGCTCCTGTTTTTTTAAGGCAACAATACTTTTAATCTGCTGAAATGCATCAGGATTTGAATACTTTAAACTTAAATCTTCAAGTTCGCTTTTAACATCTGCCATACCCAAACGACTTGCTAAAGGTGCCCATATATCAATAACTTCTTTTGCAACTGCACGCTGACTTTCTTCACTTACATTTTTTAAATTACGCATTCTGTCCAGGCGGTCGGCAAGTTTTACAAGAATTACTCGAATGTCACTTATCATTGCAAAAAGCATTTTTCTAATTGAATCTGCCTGCTGTAAAGTTTTACTTTTAATTTTAAGGGACGTAATTTTTGAAGTACCTGTACAGATTGTTTCTACATCACTTCCAAATTTTTGTCCAATCTGTGCTAGCAGACTTTGATCTACTTCACTTATATTATGAAAGAATCCTGAAATAATTGTATCAGCATCAAGTTTTGATTTTGCTAAAATACAGGCAACCCTCATAGGATGAAGATAATAAGGTTTTCCACACCAGCGCTTTAAATCTGCAGTTTTTTCAATAAGAAAATCCCATGCCTCTCTTATTTTTTTTTCTTCCTCTGGTGAATATTCAGTAAAATCCTTAAAAAAAGTATCTATTAAAATTTGAGGATCTGTCTGCGTTGTATTTGTTTCAAAAGTTTCTGTCATTTTACAAAATCTACCTGCTTAACATTAAATGTCTGTAAATCCAAATCTACATAAATGACTGCAAAATTAGCTTTATCCAAAAAAGACTTTACTATTTCTTCATGAAAATAATTTTTAAAATCATACTGACCACCTGAATGATAATGACCTTCAAGTGAAAGCCGTACATTTGATTTTCCAAACAAAGAAATAAGTGTATCGCGCTCTGTTGTATTCTGCATTGTAAAATAAAAAATTCCGCCGGCATAAATTGGATAATGAGAGATTACAATTTTTTTATTTGAATCATTTTCCATTTTTTTCTTAAGATCATTTAACTGTCTGTACCCCAAAGTACCATTTCCAGAATCCAAAAGATACCAGCTTATTTCGCTGTCATTATATTTTGTTTTAAAAAAATAACTTGAAATATATGGATAGCAGTAAGATTTCCACTGTGACCAGCCGGAATTATAAAGGTCGTGATTGCCTGCGATTGTATAAGTTTTTAAATTATATAAAGTTTTTATTTTATCTGTAAATTTTTTGTAGTCTACATATTCACTTGCAAAACCATGTTCCACACAGTCACCTGCACAAATTGAAAACAAAAATGGATATGTATCTTCATTATATTTTTCTAAGTCACTTTTATTTTTTGTAAAGTATTCAAAAAATTTTTCTTCCTGCCTGTCACCACCAGTTGAAGGGTTTCTTCCAAAATGAATATCAGAAAAAATAAGGACTGCAAATTTTGAAGAAGAAGGTGAAGGTACTTCAACATCAGAATGAACAAGAGAATCTGTTGTATCAGAAAGATTTACAATTCTTGAAGAGCGGGAATTAACTTCATCTATTCTGTAAAAAAATTCAGTTAAACCGTATTCGCATGAAGTAAAGAGTAAAGAAAAAATTACAAGGGTTAAAGAAAATATTTTTTTCATTTTATTGCATACCCCGCATAAATTCTTACAGTCCAACTGTCCATGTAAGAAGAAAGTGTAAATGCATCAATATATCTTAAGGAACCAGAAATCCCTAAAGAAAATTTATCAAGTGAAATATATTCAAGTCCAAGCGTAAAAATTGGTGAATAAAAAAGTGGATATCTAAAACCTTCAAAACTTGAAATCGTAAAAAACGGGCAGAGATTTATTTTTGTTTTTCCCTGAATGGTAAAATCTGACTGCACATCCCAGTTATGAATTTTTGGAGAATCATTTTTATCTAAAAAAATATGAGAAATTCTGTTACCGGCAAAAAGTCTTGCAGATATTGAAAGATAAGGTCCCGAAAAAAGTTCTGCCGAAAGACCATATAAAAATATATATTTTGAACTAATTTCATTTAAATATTCATAATTAAAATATAAATCTGCCCCCAGTCTAAAAACTAAATTTTCATCTTCATCATCGCAATAAAGTTTTAAAAACCAGAATACATTTTCTGCAAGAAAACTAGTTGAATCTTCTGTAAGCTGAACTGCAGCAGTTGTCAGCCCGTAATCATAAAAAATTGTATTGTAAAGAGCTGTAGTAAGAGAATTTACAAAAATACCTTTTGATGAAGAACGACTTGTTTCAAGTGTAATTTCGTTATTAAATTTTTTTTTATGCCCCTTAGGAAAATCTGTTAAAAAATATGGCTTTATATTTATTTTTGAAAATACGTCTGTGTGTCTATTTTTAGAAATTGAATCAATATTATTTTCTTTCTTAATTTCGCTTATATTTTCTGTAATACTTTCACTGTCTGATACCTGACTATCGAGTAACTGACTGTCTCTTATCTGTGTATCTTCTAAAACATTTTCCTGACTAAATAAAAATAAATGAGTAAATAAAATTAATGTTAAAATTAAAAGCTGTTTTAAACTCTTCATATTTTATCTTCCGTTATCTCTTATCTGCCCACTTACAAAATCTTTATCTTTAGCCCGAATCATTGCATTTTCTGACAAAGGTAGATTTGTATAAATTACACACGGATGAGCGTCACAAACCCAATTGTAAATCTCACCAGTTTTTGGATTTACCATTTTATAATTTTGTGCATCTAATTTCATTGAACATATATCAGGCGTTACAAGTTCAAGGTCACTTTCCTGGTTGATTAAATTAAGTGCAGTTATTTCAAACATTACCCAACCGTCTTTTTTTTCTACAGTCGGTAAGTTTTTGTCAGGATGATTTTTCTGTGCTTTAAGCCATGCTTCTTTTGCCTTTGGAACAAGTGAATCAATATAATTTTTTCGTTCAGTAAAAGTATTTTGTCCCTGCTCAAAAATAAGTTCCATTTCCTGTGGCGAAAGTTTTTTTCCTATTGTGGCTGCTAAAAAATAAGGACTGTCCGAAGCTCCAGTTACAGTCTGGTCAGCAGAAACGGGATCGTAATAGAATCCAGTAGAAAATGCCCTGTGGCTTACGTCATAAAGTTCATTTATAAAAGGTTCTGCTTTTTCATAAGGAATTTTTCCTTCCATTGCATCAAGAGCTTTTCTGTAAGCACGGGTAATTTGTGCAACGTAGTAAACACTCTTCATTCTTCCTTCAATTTTAATTGAATCAACACCAGCATTTTTAAAATCTTTAAGATGATCTATCATGCATAAATCTTTTGAAGAAAGTACAGCAGTAAAATTATCACCTTCATAAACTGGGAAAAGTTCATCAGGACGCTTATGTTCCCTAAGATAAAGCTGTCCGCTCTGGGCTAAATCCAATGCTTCTCTTTTATAAGGTCTTTCACTTAAAACATCGTAATCCCAGCGGCATGTATGGCTACAAAATCCGCTTTGTGCAGAACGTCCATTTAAATAAGCACTCATCAAACAGCGGCCAGAATATGCAATACACATTGCCCCGTGAATAAAACATTCAATTTCCATGTCTGGAACAGCGTCTTTAATTTCTTTTACTTCTTTAAGACTTGCTTCACGCCCCATTACAACTCTTTTAAAACCAAGTGACTTGTACATTTTTACAGCTTCTCGGTTCATGCAGCTTGCCTGAGTTGACAGATGAAGTTCTACATCAGGAAATTCCTTCTGTAAAATTGGAACAAGTCCTAAATCCTGCACAATAAAAGCATCAATCGGATAAAGCTTAAAATATGGAATTTCTTTTATAAAATTATCAATCTCTGCATTATGAAAACTTATGTTTAAAGCACAGTGAAGTTTTTTACCCGGGAAGCTTTTTTTAAGTTCCACAATCTGCTTATATTCATCTTCATAAAAATTATCAGCCTTAATGCGAAGTGAAAATTTTTTTAAACCAATATAAGCCGCATCTGCACCATAAGTGTAAGCGTATTTTAATTTTTCAATATTTCCTGCAGGTGATAAAAGTTCCATTATTTTTCCTCTTTGTCACGGGAAGAAATATATTCACCCAGTTTTTCTATAGCAAGATGTGACTGTGCTAAATATTCATCTGCCATCTGGAACATAAACATCATATCTGGCCATATATCAAGAACATAATTTACGTCAGCAGACTGCAAAAGTCCTTCAAGCTGAGTAACCTGATTTTTTAAAATTTCTTTTTCACCCATCTGAATGTAAACTTCAGGAAAGCCTCTATAACTTTCACTTAAAGCTTTTAATGGAGAGACATGCGGATTTGAAAAATTTGATGCATAAGTATAAAGTTCAACACTTCTATGAAGAGTTTCCGCACTCATAACTTCATCACTGGATTTTTTATTTGCAATTAAAGGAGAATCATCAGAAAAATCAAGACATGGCGAAAGTAAAATAAGATTGCTTACACACTCACGGTATTTTTCTCTAAGACGGAGCAAAAGTGCTGTTGCTAAAGAAGCACCTGTCCCATCTGCAGCAATTATAATCTGTGGCTTTGCATCAGAATCTTCAAGCTGCAATGTAATTTGTTCTTCCGCATAAACCATTCTAAAAACTGCCTGAATATCTTCCAGCGAAGAAGGAAAAGGAAATGTAGGTGCAAGGCGAAATTCTGGAACAATAACTCTTGTCGAAGATGCATTTGAAAGTGAAGCACAGAAATTTCTCCAGCTGTCACGTGAACCTGCAACAAAAGAACCACCATGAATGTAAATCATTACTCTTCGGGATGAATAAACTTCTGGTGTTAAAACATCACACTTTATTCCGCCATAATCTCTTTCTGAACAGTCAACTCTGTTTGGTAAAATCGTACATTTAAATGTTTCTTCAATTTTTTTTCGAAAGTCTTCAATATCCGATTTATTTGTAATGGCTAAAGTGCGTAATTTTTTTACAGCTGCCCTGCGATCTGTTTTCTGATTCATATTGTGCACGAGTATAGCAAATTTAACTGATATTTGCTACATTCTAGCTATGCCGATTAAAATTGATTCTGCCTTGCCTGCCCGTAAAATTCTTGAAAAAGAACAGATTTTCGTAATGACAGACAAGAGGGCCTCAAAACAAGATATTCGTCCTCTGCGCATCGCAATTGTAAACTTAATGCCTACAAAAGAAGCAACAGAAACTCAACTTTTGCGTCTTTTAGGAAACAGTCCCCTTCAGGTAGAAATTTCTCTTGTAAGAATGAAAGGTCATATTTCTAAAAATACAGACCCATCTCATCTTGATAAATTTTATATTGATTCAAGTGAAGTATACTCACAAAAATTTGACGGAATGATTATCACTGGTGCTCCAGTAGAACAGCTTGATTATGACAAGATTGACTATTGGAATGAACTCTGCAAAATAATGGACTATGCTAAGAAAAATGTTTTCTGTACCCTTTACATTTGCTGGGGTGCGATGGCAGGTCTTTTTCATCATTACGGAATTGTAAACGAACTTCATAAAGAAAAATTTTCAGGCATTTATTACAGCAAAAAAAATCGTCCCACAGAGCCACTCTTACGCGGGTTTGATGATTTCTTTCCTGTTCCTACATCACGTTATACGACAATTCCTTCAAAAGATTTAAAAGAAAAATCAGATCTTATTTTACTGGCAGAAAATGAAGACACTGGAGTTACAATTGCAAAATCAAAAGATAACCGCAGTGTTTTTATGACAGGACATCTTGAATATGACACAGATACTCTGGCAAAAGAATATGAAAGGGATCTTGCAAAAGGACTTGAGATTAAAAAACCTGTAAATTATTTTACAAATGATAATCCAAAACTGCCAGTACATTCAAAATGGCGCAGTACAGCACATTTATTTTTTTCTAACTGGCTTAACTATTACGTTTACCAGGCAACTCCTTTTGTACTTGAAAGCATTAATTAAATTATATTGACATTTATTTTTTAATATTATAAAGTCCCCTTACTCGTTCGGAGGCAACCCGTTCAAGAGAAACGAAAGCCGGATAAGACGCAGTTTGAAATAACTGTTTCTTATTCGGCTTTTTTATTTACAGGAGACCTTTATGGATTTTTTAAATGACAAAATAAGACCCATGTATTTTAAATATCTTTCTGCAGCTTTTGGAAGTACCTTAATGTCTTCAATCTATGGTCTTGTAGATATGGCAATGGTAGGCCAGTACCAGGGACCTGAAGGAACAGCCGCACTATCTGTTGTTGCACCGGTATGGAATATAATTTACAGTTTAGGTCTTTTAACTGGCATTGGCGGAAGTGTAATTTTTGCCACTAAACGTTCCTCTCCAGAGACAAAACGTAATGAAGACCAGATTTATTTTTCATCCTCATTTATTTTATCCATAATCTTAAGCATATTAGCATGGATTGGAATAATATTTTTTGAAAAACCTATACTACATTTTTTTGGTGCAGATGAAACTTTGTACATACTTTCAAAAGAATATTTAAAACCAATTAAATTTGTTTTTCCTACATTTTTATTTAACCAGATGCTCGCAGCATTTTTGCGTAACGATGGAAATCCTTCCCTTGCAACCATTGCTGTTCTTGCCGGAGGAATTTTTAACATCTTTGGTGATTACTTTTTTGTCTTCCCATGCAAGATGGGACTTTACGGAGCGGGACTTGCAACCGCAATTGGTTCTGCAATTTCTTCACTTGTAATGATAAGCCACTTTTTTACAAGAAAAAATACCCTTCGACTTGTAAAGATAAACGATTTTTTCCGTCGTGCAAAAGATATTATTGTTGTAGGATTTTCAACTTTCTTTATTGACTGTGCAATGGGTTTTCTTACAATTTTATTTAACCGCCAGATTATGCACTATCTTGGAGGTGATGCCCTTGCAGTTTACGGACCTATTATAAACATAAGTACTTTTGCCCAGTGTTGTGCATACAGTGTAGGACAGGCAAGTCAGCCTATAATTTCTGCAAACTATGGAAATAAAAACGCTCCTCGAATCCGCGAAACACTTCGTCTTGCCCTTATAACATGTGCATTTTTTGCATTCTTCTGGACAGCATTAAGTCTTTCTGTTCCAAATCTTTACATAAAAATTTTTATGAAGGCAAATGAAAACATATTTACAATCGCACCTAAAATTATACGCACATATTCAATTTCATTTTTACTTTTGCCGTTCAACATTTTTTCAACATATTATTTTCAGTCAATCATGAAGCCAAAAACTGCATTTATTGTTTCAGTTGCACGCGGACTTGTCATAAGCGGAATCTTAATTTTAATTCTTCCTCTAATTTTTAATCCGCAAAGTCTCTGGCTTACCATGCCATTAACAGAACTGTTTGTATTTATCTATGTTTTTGCAAAAATAAAAAAATTTACATCACAACTTGAAAAAGAAAATAACCTTTCTATTGCAAAATAAATTTCTTTAACCGCTGCATTGCATCTTCAAGGATGCTGCGGGGACAGGCAAGATTTATGCGCACAAAATTTTTACAAGCTTTTCCATATTCACTGCCGGCATTAATCCAAAGACCAGTCTGCTTTCTAAGTTCTCTTACAAAAGTATCTCCATCACATGGAACTTTTACCCACAATAAATATGTCGCATCAGAATCAATAACTGTAATTTGTTCAGACAAAGAAGAAATAAAAGATGAAGCATAGTCTCTATTTTCAAAAAGATAGCGATTTAAAGAATTTAAATAATCTTCACTTTCATTAAAAGCCGCAACAGTCGCCGGAACTGCAAAAACATTTGCTTCTGCAATTTCATCAGTATTTAAAGCACGCCACACCTTATGATGCAAAAATTTATTTTCAATCATTACAACAGAAGAATTTATTCCGGCAAGATTAAAACATTTTGTCGGAGAAAGACAAGTTACACTAATAGAAGCACAAGTTTTTGAAGCAGATGCAAAAGGTACATATTTTTTCCCAGGCCGAACAATATCGCAGTGAATTTCATCACTTAAAACAATAACGCCATATTTTTTACAAAGCTCGCCTATACGTGAAAGCTCTTCTTTTTGCCAGATATTTCCTGTAGGATTCTGAGGGTTGCATAAAATCATCAAAGAAACCTGTTCATCACTCAAATCTTCTTCAAGTCTTTTAAAATCAATAAAATATTTTTTTCCGTCAAAACCTAAAGGACATTCTTTTACAAAGCGACCGTTATTTATAATTGAATTAAAAAAAATATTGTAACATGGAGTTAAGACTAAAACTTTTTCTGCACTCGAAGTTAATTTTCTTACACATGAAGAAATTGAAGGGACAACACCAGTCGAAAAAATAAGGGACTCTTCTTTTATGTCAAAATCATATCTTCGCTTCCACCATGAAATATAAGATTTATAAAGTTCCCGGGGAATTATTGTATAACCAAATATTCCGCTTGCAGCTCTTTTTTCTACAGCAAGTTTTATTGCAGGGGCAGTTTCAAAATCCATATCAGCAATCCACATAGGGAGCTTGCCTTTCTTATCATCC
>CAZALL010000009.1:16438-23079 GCA_964485955.1 uncultured Treponema sp.
ACAAAGGCAGTTCATTTTCTTTTACATTCCATTTAAGTGAATTTAAATTTCTTCTGTCTGTAACTTTATCAAAATCAAATTCCATTTTTCTTTCCTAAAATAAATTGCATTAAGGGCATCTCTAAAAAATCATTTTCGTTTGCGTTTGGATCTTTTGAATAAACATTTGTAATTTTATCACAAATAATTTTTGTAGATTTTACATTACAACGTGCAGGATTTAAAATTAAAGTTTCAATTTCCATCGCCTTAATTTTACCACCACAAGGATTTTTTACACTTACAATTGAACTTTTTATATCTGCATTAATACGCCGTGAATATTCAAAAGCAAGATCGGTATTTACAAGAGTACAGTTTTTAATCACAAGACCATCTACATAACAAAGTCCCTGATTGCTTTCTATAGTGCAGTTTACAAACTTCAATTTTTTTGAATGCCAACCAAGATATTCTCCCCAGATATATGAATCATATACCGTAACATTTTTGCAGTTCCAAAAAGCATCTTTTGATACTAAATGAGAATTATGAATCTCAATATTTTCTGCTCCATCTAAAAAATAATTTCCTTCAAGTTCAAGATTATCTGCATAAAAATTTTTTGAATTCATTGCAAGATAATCCCCCCTTGCTTTTACATTTTTCATCTTTATATTTGAACACGTCCATAAAGTTTCTTGAGCATTTGTAAAATTTACATTTATTAATTTTATTCCACTACTTCTTCTAAATTCTTTTGGAGCTTCAATCAATGAATCTTCAAGCCTAAAATTTTTTACATACCAAAGTCCGCTTTTTGCTTTTTCATTAAAATGACTTTTTTTTACCAGAACATTTTCACAAATCCACAACGGATACTTATAATCAAAAACAGTATTTTCTATAATGACATTTTTTGTATGCTTAAGGCAGGATTCACCTTCTTTAAAAAGACACTTATCGTAATTTAAGTCATGAGCAAAATATTGAGATCTTTCACCAGAAAATTCTTTATTTTCTATTTTTTCCATTTAACTGCTCCAATAAAAAATCTTTTACCTTTTCCATATCAATTTTAAATTTTATTCCATATTCAAAACCATGCGAAACTAGATACTTTGCTTCTTCATACAAATCATTTTCATTTAAAAGAATTCTGTATCCGCAGTAAATATCTGCCATAAAAATATTAAAAAAATTCCTGCTCGTAATTTACACCAAGCCCCCATCCCCTTTCTTTTAAGCCCAACATCATATAACTCATATCAAAAGAAAAAAAATGATTTCCAATAAAAGAAGAGGTCTGTACTTTTTCTTCTTTACAAAAAATACAGTTTGCAGAAAAAATCAATATAAGAAAAATTATTTACACTAGAAAAAATTTTATTTTTCTTCCGTTAAAGCTTCTTCTACAGCTCTTGCCAGCTGGTCTGCACAAGAAGTTCCTTTTGAACCACAAAGATTTCCCTTTAAAAGTTCAACAGCCTTTGACGCATCCATTGACTCAAGCAATTTTGAAACCGCCTGGGTATTTCCGGCACAACCGCCATGGAATTTTACGTCATGAAGTTTTCCGCCTTCAAGAGAAAAATCAATTTGTTTTGCACAAACTCCCTTTGTCTGACATGAAAATTTTTTCATAACCATTCCTCGTAAAGTAATTTTGCAAAATCTACCACAAAAGAAAATCTTTCTCAACATAAAATATACATGCAAAAAGTGAGTAAAAATGTCCCAGTTTTTTTAGTAAATCAATAAAAAATTGTAGCATTTTAGCCCAATTTAATTCATGAAAAATATTCCAAAAGTAAACATCCTTTAAATTCAATCTATAAAATCATTGATCCGCCGTCTACTAAAAGGCAGAATAATACCATAAAAAAGTTGGCACGCTTTCTGCTTAATGTATTAGTGAAGAGCGGAACTAAAAAAGCGAAGTTCTTCAAATAATTTTCTAAAAAAAATCTGGAGGCCTAATATGAACGAATTAGCACTTTTTAACAAATTATTTGATGACTTTGGAGATGACTACATAATGCCTTCCTTTAACATTAAGAAAGCATTTCCTACTCCAAAAGTTGACGTTGAAGAAACAAAAGATTCTTATCTTTTAAAAATGGATCTGCCTGGCAAAACTGACAAAGATGTAAAGGTAGAATTGAATCACAATATTCTTACAATTTCTTCAGAAGAAGAATTCAAAAAGGAAGAAAAAGAAGATAAAAAAGATAAGAGCGGAACAAAGTACCTCTTAAAAGAAAGAACCTACAGCCAGTTTAGCCGTAGCTTTACACTGCCTGACGATGTTGATTCTGACAAACTTTCTGCAGCAGTAAAAAATGGAGTACTCACAGTTTCTATGCCACGCAAAGAAATTTCTGCTCCAAAAAAAATTGCCATTCAGTGTGCATAATCAAAATTGCCACTTGAATAAAATTATCTAAAGGAAGCTCCTGCACTTTACTACAGGGGCTTTATTATTTTAAAGCAGAGCGTTTTATTTTTCCACTTATAGTTTTAGGAAGGCTTTGTGTAAACTCTAAAACTCTAGGTCTTTTGTAGGCACTTAAATTTTCTTTTAAATATTCCATAATCTGTTTTTTCAAACTATCACTTGCCTTATAATTTTCTTTAAGAACTATTAAAGCCTTTATTTTTTTTCCACGAACTTGATCTGCAATTCCAAAAACAGCACATTCAAAAACAGCTTCATGTTTAAGTAAAACTGCTTCTACTTCATAAGGACTTACTCTAAATCCGCTTGTCTTAATTACATAATCTTTTCTGCCACAGAAAAAAAGGTAGCCTTCACTGTCCATATAAGCTAAATCATTTGTATGATAAACACCATTATTAAAAGCCTTTTTATTTAATTCTGAATTATTACAATAGCCGTCAAAAATTCCTGGCATATTTTTTTTAGAAGGAAAGATTACAATTTCCCCAACATTTCCTATAGGACAATCTTTTTCGTTCTCATCAACAATATGCAAATCAAACATAGGAGACGCTTTACCCATCGAATGTCTTTTTATTTTTTCATTTCCAAAATTACCTGCCAAAACAACAGTTTCTGTCTGACCGTATGCTTCATGCAATTGTATTCCACACGCTTTAAAAAATTCATTGTAAACTTCATCACTTAATACTTCACCTGCAACAGTCGCTCTTTTAATTGAAGAAAGATTATGCTTACTTAAATCAGAAAGTAAAAGATAACGATAAATTGTCGGAGGAGCACACAGAGTAGTAATTTTATATTTTTCAATTGCAGATAAAAGTTTTTCAGGAAAAATCATTTTTGTATCACAAACAAAAACTGCACTGCCACAAAGCCATGCCCCGTAAAGCTTTCCCCACACCGCTTTAGCCCATCCGCTTTCTGCAACTGTTAAATGAAGTCCGCCATCTTCTACCTCCTGCCAGTACTTTGCAGTAATGATATGACCTAAGGGATAAGCAAAATTATGTTTTACCATTTTAGGAAGTCCGCTTGTACCTGAAGTAAAATAAACTAGCATTGGATCAGAAGAAAAATTTTTATTATTTTCTGAATCTATAAAAACTTCACTTTGATTTAAAAAATCTTTTTCAAATGAAATCCAGTTTTTTCTCTGTCCGTTTGCAAGAACAAACTGCACGTTTTGCAAAGGAAAAATTTTTTCTATTTGAAGTAAAGTATCTTCTTCGTTAAGGGCAACAATCATTTTTACATTGGCATTTTTTACACGAAGAAGTATTTCATTTTGAGTCAAAAGATAAGTTGCAGGACAGGCAATAGCACCAAGTTTATGCAAGGCAAGTATAAAAAACCAAAACTCATAACGCCGTCTAAGCATCAGCATTACACAGTCCCCTTTTTGAATTCCTTTTGAAAGTAAAAAATTTGCAGTTTTATTTACACATAAAGCCATTTGAGAAAATGTAAAACGTTTTTCTTCATCTCTATCATTAACCCAAATAAGTGCCAGACGCTCTGAATCTTCTTTTGCATAAACATCAAGGACATCTTTTGTAAAATTAAAATGCTCTGGAACTGTTATAGAAAAATCATTTTTAATTTTTTCATAGGGAAGAGAAAAATCAACTGAAGTATATTTTTTATAAAGGGGAATCACCTGTAAATTATGCAATCAGATTAAATTTTAGTCAAATAAAAGGATGGTTATATTGAAGAACTTAAAAAGTCAATAAATTGCATTTATAAAAGCAAAAAGACTAGATAAATTGCATTTATAAATGCAATTTATCTAGTCTTTAATATTCTTTAATAAAAAGTTATGTATAAAAATAAACTTTCTTTACTTACAGATGACAGATTTTTTTCTGGCATTCTTTATAAATTTCAGAAGTTTTTTCTGCAACATCCTGCGGAATTTCTTTAATATTTGGATCTCCTGCAAGATTATTTGCTTTTAACCAGTCACGAACAAACTGTTTGTCGTAAGAAGCAGGACTTCCTCCAAGCTGATATTTAGACAAATCCCAGAATCGGCTTGAATCTGGAGTTAATACTTCGTCAGCTAAAACAAGTTCACCGTTTTCATCAAGACCAAATTCAAATTTTGTATCAGCAATTATAATTCCGTTTTTATAAGCATGGTCATAACATTTTTTATAAACAGCAAGAGCTGCTTTTTCTATCTTTGTACCAAGTTCTTCACCAAGATCTTTTTTCATATAATCTAAGGTTACATTAATATCATGACCTTCACTTGCTTTTGTAGAAGGAGTTACAATTGGTTCTGCAAGTTTTTCTGCCTGAACGTATTCTTTATCAAATGAATGTCCTAAGAATGGTTCTCCCTTTTTATAAGCTTCGTACATTGAACCAAACATATAACCACGGACAATTACTTCATAAGGAATCATCTTAAGTTTTTTAACTAAAATTGTGCGACCTTCATATTCAGGCTTTTGAAATTCAAGAGGCATATCTTTTAAGTCTGAAGAAATCATATGATTTTTTACAATATCTTTTGTGTAATCAAACCAGAAATTTGCAAGTGCATTCAACACCTTGCCCTTGTCTTTAATAAGTGTCGGAAGAATTACATCAAATGCAGAAAGACGGTCTGTAGTAACAATTACCATTGTGCCATTTTCAAGATCATAAACTTCCCTTACTTTACCGCTAATTATTTTTTTCAATTTAAAACTCCTGTGCAGACAATCTAAGCAAAGAACCTTTCTTAGTCAAGCATATTTCAATTTTTACTATTATGACGCCCATTAAGTGCATGAAGAGCAAGAGCTAAAAGAGCTGCAAGACAAAGAATTGTAACGCAATAAACTACAGACATATAAACTGGCTGCTGGTAGACCTTTAAAAAGAAATATGGTCCGTCCATAACTTTTGTAAGATTTAAAACCAGAGAAACAACTGCATAAAGCAAAGTAGGAATCACTGCATAGAGCACGCATTTTTTGGGAGTTACAGGTTTCTTTTCAAAACATGTAAAACTTACAATTGAAGCAATTGGTAAAAGTAAATGATGAAAAAAGCTAGTAGGAAAACCTAGATGATGATGAGCTGCAAAAGCAAATCCCTTTACACCAATTTCTTGAGGAAAAAGCATACATACTGCAACAAGAAAAGTTAAAGTCAAACAGCATGTTGAATAATAATGCAATTCTTCTACCCAGAGCGGAACTGTATATGTTTCTTTTCCAAACGAAATTAAAGCATAAATAACCCAGATAAGTGCCGTAATTCCGGCAAAGATATTACTTAAAACAGTGTAAAATTTAAACGCATACTGTCTTGTACTAAGTGAAATTGTACATGTAATAAGTTCAAGTACCATAACGCAAATGTTAATTACAAGTGCAACTGTAAATCTTTTTTTAGAATTAGAATTTTCCATAACATACCTCGGTTTATGAGTATACGTTATCTATAAAAAAAGAAAAAGATACAATTTGAAAATTATTGACGTTTGTGCTCACGCACATATGCATCTAGTTCTACTAACTAGTTTAAAATAGAAAAACTCTAGTCGTTTAACTAGAGCTTCTTTTTTAGCGGGGGTAGGACTCGAACCTACGGCCTCCGGGTTATGAGCCCGACGAGCTGCCAACTGCTCTACCCCGCGTCGTAATGTGAAATTATTATAGACATATAAAAATAAAGTGTCAAGTAATTCTTACAATATATGTCAAAAGTTTTTCAAAAATATTTTACTGGCAATTTTTTAATATTAGTTTATTATAAATATATGGTTTTTACCTTCATTTAAAAAACAAAGAGATAAAATATTAAGGGGGTGCAATTATGCATACAAAATTTAGTGTAAGTCAGCTCGAATTTGAGCAGATGATTAATGACCAGAGATTTCAGGAACTGGCCGACAAATTAAAGGCTAATCTTCAGAACAACAAAATCCGTTCAGGAGACTACGAAGCTGCCTATAAATGGCTTAACGAAACTGCAAAAATGAACGGTAAAGCAATCAAGTAATATTTAATTCAATTCAATAAAAAGGGTTGTTTAAAGACAGATGCTAAAAAAGCATAGCAGTTCTTACTAAACAGCCCTTTTTTTATTCAAAATATTTTTTAATTATATCTTGTATCTTCAATACGTTTTGTCTTTTTTTCACTACGAGGCAATTCGCCTTCACCAACAACTTTTACAATCGGAGTTAAATTATATTTCT
>CAZALL010000010.1:0-20293 GCA_964485955.1 uncultured Treponema sp.
CTTCCACGTCTCCTGCAAGACCTACAAGTGCTGCAACTCCCATAACAGGCATTGCTGTTGATTTAAGGTAAAGATCACCACGTTTAACATCAGCTCCACCCAATACTTCTTTTAAAACCTTGTATGAAGTTTCTACAAACGGGTTAATGTACTCTACTCTCATATTGTCCCCCTGACAAATATATCTTAATTTTTATTTTGAATAAACTGCAATTGTGCCAGTCATTTTTTTTGACCAGCCGTCAATCAAAGGCTCTTCGTTTTCACCAAGAACCATTATTCCGTTTCCTTTTAATTTTTCGCTAAAATCTTCAAGCAGTCCCTTTTGAGCATCTTCCTTAATAAAAGAAAGTACATCACGGGCAAAGACAAGATCTAAAGCTGGCAGTGCATTTGTATTTACACAGTCATGATATTCAAAAAGAACCATTTCTTTAATTTCCTTATTGAATGTCTGCTCACCAGAAACTGTTGTCGAAAGATAAGGCTTATACCAGTCTGGAGCTGAAGAATTTAATGTCATTAAAGGAGCATTTGAAACACTAAGAAGATCAATATCATGAGCATAAATTCTAATTCTTGCATCAGGATAACGTTTTTTTAAAAGACAGGCCAGTGAATACGACTCATACCCCTTACCGCAGCCTGGATTCCAGACAACAATATTTTTTGCAGCATTATCCGGAAGAACATTATAAACTGCATCAGCATACTGCTTTGTCCACCAAACTCCTGTACATGGAGAATAAAAAGGCTTTAAAAAAGACTGGGCATCATCTTCGTTCTGAAGCTGACACTTATCCTGTCCCTTTTCTTTGCACCATTCGTCATAACGTTTTTTTGTCCATGCTTCATTTATCGAATTTACCGTAAACTTTGCAAACTGCTGTAAAGATGAAACAATAAATGAATAATCCAAATCAGCAGATTTTTTTTCTTCTACAATAACTTCTTCTTTTTTTGCAGGTTGTGTTTTCTGAACTAGTGACGCTTTTTTTAGTACAGAAGGCTTTTCCTGTATTACTGAAGAAGGCTGTTTAAATTCAGCATCTTTTAAAGGATCCTGCATTTGAATACGAGCCTGTTCTGCAAGTTCACGTTCTTCTTCTGCATTTCTTGCACCAAAAATGCGGTCAATGTCTAAAAGAATAAAAAGTCTGCGGTTTGCTTCAACTACACCGTAAATATATTTTACGCTTATATCTCCAAACAAAGGATGAGGCGGTTGAATTGTACTTTTCTGAATTCCTACAACTTTATCAATTTCATCAACAACGCCACCAAAAGACTGTTCGCCAACAGAAAGAATAAGCATATTTTCTACAGCATTATCTTCTCTTTTAGGAATGTCTATATTAAAAAATAGCCTTAAGTCAATAATCGGTATAATTTCACCACGAAGATTATAAACACCAAGCACAAAAGGCAAAGTGTTAGGAACATAGGTAAATCTTCCGGCCTTGGCAATTTCTTTTACTTTCATAATATCAATGGCATAATCTTTTCCAGCTAATGAAAAAGTAACCATTTTAAAGTCAATTACAGAAGCTTTTTCTTTTTTCTTAGCTTCAATTTCTTCAGGTGAAAGACCAAGGAACTCTTCGTCTTCAGACTGAATTGCTGTCAATAATTCTTTCTGTAAGTTCATTTTCCTAAATCTCCCTGTCAACGACCCTGAGTCTGTTCTTCACGATAGCGCTGTGCATTTAATTCCTGTTTTACACCAAGTTCAAGCAACTGACTTACATCAATAATAAGAGAAACAGATCCATCGCCTAAAATAGAAGCACCTGCAATTCCAGGAGAAGTTGTAAACTGATCGCGTAAAGGTTTTATTACAACATCCTCTTCACCAATAAGAGCATCTACCATTACACCTATTTTCTTTTCCTGAGAACCTACAATTACTATAAAATTATATTCACTTTCAATATTATGCTTTATATGGAATAAACGATTTAAACGCAGAATTGAAATAACTTCATTTCGCACGTTAAGAACTTCGTAGTTATCAATAGTACTAATGTCCTGAGGTCTAACTCTCTGGCTTTCAATAACATTTGCAATAGGAATTGAATAAACTTCTTTTCCAACGCGTACAAGAAGCCCCTGAATAATAGCCATAGTAAGAGGAAGACGGATTGAAAACTTTGTAAATTTCCCAGCTTCGCTTGTTACATTTACTGTACCATTTAATTTTGTAATCATTGTTCGGACAACATCAAGCCCTACACCACGACCGGAAACATTTGTAATTTTGTCACTTGTAGAAAATCCCGGCATAAATATAAGGTCAAATGCTTCTTGATCAGAAAGTACCTTATTTGGATGAATAAGACCTTTACTAATAGCCTTTTCACGAACTTTCTTAACGTCAATTCCAGCACCATCATCCTGAACGTCAATAATAATCATGTTTCCTTCATTTGACGCCTTTAAAAGCAAAGTACCTTCTTCAGGTTTACCTGCCTTTCTTCGTTCTTCCGGAGGTTCAATTCCATGATCAACTGAATTTCTTACACAGTGCATTATAGGATCAAGCAAATCTTCAATTACAGCTTTATCAAGTTCTGTTTCTTCACCTTCAATTACAAGTTTTACCTTACGATTTAAATCACGGCTTAAATCTCTTACTACGCGCGGAAAACGGCTAAAAATCTGGCTGATTGGAACCATACGAATCTTCATTACGCCTTCCTGCAGTTCACCGGCAATACGACCAAGATTCTGTGTAGCTGTTCTGTATTTAGTTGCAATTCCCTTAAACTCTGTTTCAAAAGAATCAAACCAACTTAAAAGAGATGAATATTCTTCAGTAAATTTTTCACGAAGTTCACGGACAGAAGTTCCACTTTCAAGTTCATCAAAAAATTTAGGGAACTCATCTAAAAGCTTTCGGATTTTTTCTTTATATGACTGATCAAGATTCTGAAGCTGAACTTGAAGGTCTCCCATATGAAGTCCATTCTGATTAAAAGCAGCCTTTGTAATTACTGTTTCACTTACAAGATTTAAAAGGTAATCAATTCTCTTTGAATCTACACGAAGAATTGACCCCGCCTGACTTACAGGATGCCCAGAAGACGGCAAAGACTTTTTTTCCTGCTTTACAACAGATGTAGTTGCCTTTTCTTCACTGGCATTTGCGTTTTCACCTTCTTCACTTAAAGCTTTTTCTTCTTCTTTTGAAAGAGCTGCAGTATCTACAGAAGATTCTTCTTCTATTTTATCTTCTTTTTGAACTGCAGAAACTTCTTCTATAGGTCTTGCATCAGTACAAAGAGTTACATCATCTAAAAATGAAGCATCTTCAAGTTCATCTTGATTAGCAATTGTTGCAATATAGTAAACTACCTGAGGATAAAAGTTATCTTCATAAAGTGCGTCAAAATCAGGTACTGTCTTTAACACAGAGCCATGTGCCTTAAGGGCAGCAAATACCTGGATTCCGCCAACGCTATTCATTGGATTTGATTCATCAAAAAGTACGTTTATTGTCCATAGTTTTGAACCTTCCGGACAAGCTTCCTTTAATTCAAGCAAATCGTATTCTGTCATTGGAGGAAGCGGAGGCAGTTCCGGAACAGAAGAAGAAGTCTGAGGACTAACAGGAACTTCTTCTTTTTTTACTTCTGATTTTTTTGAAGAAATGAGTGATGCAGGTTTTGGAGCCTGAGACTTTTTCTTAGCTTCCTTAGCCGGAATATAAGACTTAATCTTTTCTATAATACTAGAAATATCTTCTTCATAAATACTGCCGTTATTTCTAGCCTCAAGCATAGCTTTAATTGTATCAATTGAATCTAAAAGAACATCTACTATCGGTTCAGAAACCTTTACAAGATCACTTCGTATAGCGTCAAGTAAATCTTCTACATCATGACAGAATGTAGAAAGTTCTGTCATTTCTACAGTAGCTGAACCACCCTTTAATGTATGTGCGGCACGGAAAATTTCATCGATTGCATCATGATTTGCAGGATCATTTTCTATAACAAGAATATTACTTTCAAGCTGCTCGACCTGCTGTTCAGCTTCGGCAAAGAAGTCTTTCAGCAACTCTTCATTGTTTGCATCAAGATAATCACTCATAATCTAATATTCTACCAAGATATTTGAATAAGTCAAGAAAAAAGCAGTTTAACGCCCCTTTGACAAGGCTATTCAATCACTGTTACGGCTTAAAATTACGATACGTCCGTCTGCTGCATAAGAGCCTTGTGGGGTCAATGTATAGGGCTCTAAAATAATGCTGTCTTTATTGTATTCGATCTGCTTCTTTTTTGAACGTGAATCACTTTGAGTAATTTTAGCATAAGAAACTTTGTAAGTTCCTTTAAAATATGGAAGCTCTTTTTTTGATCTAAACTGAATAAAGCAATTTCCATCTGCATCAATATATGTATAATCTCCGCCGTCAGAAATACTTTCATTTGAAACAGCATACTGACCCGTACGGAAAGAAACAGATGAACCGTCAGAAGCCTTCCATGACGGACCTTTTTCCAAATCTTTTACATATTCAAGAGAGTTTTTATTCAGCACAGAATCCTTTTCATCATATGCAAACACAACCCTTTTGTATTCTCCGTTCCACAGATTATTTTCACCAATAAGCATGCGAAGGTCATCTACAATACTTACAGAAAGACGATTCTGTCCTAAAAGTGAGATATCTACACGGCGCTGTAAATTCTGAATTTCCTGATTTGTTGCAGATATATACATTCCGTTACGGCGGAGATTTGAAGTCTGCCAGTTATATACTTCTTCAGTTTCTGAAACAAGAAAAATTATTTCCTGATTTTCATAATCAAAGAAAATATAATGCACAGAAGAACCTTCATTTTCTGTTTTATACCAGAGTCCCTTTAAATAATTTGCAAAAGTTTCTACAGTTCCATCCTGAATGCGTGCAAGTTCCTTAGCTGCAACTTTATTTCCTGCAACCCGCACCTGACTTAACTTTACATATTTATCTTCGTCTTCATTATAAGTATAACAAATTTGAAGTTGATCCGTAGAATTTGGATTTTCCAAAACATCACTTGTATAAACCCAAATTGGATAAGGTGAACCATTTGCATTTAATCTTTCATAAGCATCATAACGGTCAAGCTGCTGAATAAAAATAGTTCCGTCTGCCTCAAAATCTGCAATTGAAACTAAAGAAAATCCCTTATTGTTTTTATAAATATGAAATGCCTTTAAAACTGAAAGTCCGTCATCAGTAAATCCCTGATATATAAGTGCATTTTTATGTTTACCGCTAAGATCAAGACCTGTATAGGAAAAAGTTTTAAATTGAGTAATATTTGTTTCAATTACACTCATTCTTTCGTACGACTTTTTTTTATCATTATAAAGACCAACTATAAGTTTTATATTCTGCGAATCTGAAGTCTTTACAACATTAACCTGATCTTCAAAAGTATCTCCGTCAAAATCCATGCTTATTACACCTAAAAGAGTTTCATCTGCATTAAGCGGAATAAAAGAAGTCATTTCTGATTCTTCACTGTACTGGGAATTATCTACATAAGACTTATTGTCCTTGTCTGCTACAAGTGGAATTACATTACGGGCTTTATTACTTACAGTCTGAGGTTTAAAAATAAAAATGCGTGAAATTAAAGCGACTGCAAGCAAAGTCGCAAAAGAAATAAAAATGACAATAATAATCTTCTTTTTCATACTTAAAGGATAATATCAGTTATCATCTTTCATTTCAATTATACAATTAAAAATGAGATTTTAATTGTATAAACATTCAATTTTAGAATCTTCAATACTTACTGTTAAAGAAATTGTACCTTCTTTAATTCCGTTAACGTTTTCATCAGGAGATTTAAAGACACCAAAACATGAGTCAACAACTTCTACAGAAGTGTCTACAATATAATAGCCAAAACCTGACAAAGCAAAATCATCACTCTGTAGAGAAGCAATTTCCGTCTTATTTAAATCATAACCTGTAATTTTTTTCTCTGAACCGTCAGAGTATTTTACACTACCTACAATACTCTGATAGTGAACATGATGAGAAGATGACTTTATTGGAAGCTGCCATAAAACTTTATTATTCATCAAGACATATGTAAAAGTTCTCTCAGAATTCTTTTCTACAGTTTGTTGATTGACTTTATTATCAGAATCTATTTCAGGTAGTTTTTGGAGTTCATATAGATCTGAAAAACTATATGATGAAAAATCTATCAAAACACTTTCTTCTGTCTTATTTTCTACATTTACCTTAATATATACAGGTTTACCGTCGTAATTATAAACTCCTTCGGTGCAGGTATTATCTTTAGGGCATGATATAAAAATAAAACTGCAAACTGTGAGTAAAAAAATAAAAACTTTTTTCATTTGTAAATCTCCAATACAGTTTTTATGTCGGTCTCAGAAATTTCTGAATTCAATTTTGTATATGAATACAAATATCCATTACTTTTGGCAATATCATCTTTAAGAGTTTCTTGAGAATAAAGCATTATTGAATCCAAATCAAAATTTCCTACTTTTTTACTATAAGTTCCATACCAACAATACGGAATATAAATTCGTATTCCCAAGATTCTAACAACCTTGAACGCAAAATATAATTTTTCATCAGGAATTATTTGATAATTACTATTACCTGCATCTTCTGAAGAAATTTCAAGATAACTATCTCTATCAGATCTCTGATGTTCATGAAATATTCCCAATGTATGACCAAGCTCATGACGGCATACTCTTTTAAATTTTAATTCATATAAACTTTCATTCTTACCCGTTACAGGATTTAAAAAATAACTATCCTTATATCCATCAATATTTTTTTCATTTATATAAAGATAACCTGCAGCAAAAGAATAAGCTCCTACAGTAGAACAACCATCGGCTCCTTTCATCTCCTTATTTTGAATTTTTAAATAATCAAACTGAGCAAGTCCTGCACAAAGATTATCCCACCAGCAAGGTTCTATTTCTTCAAAAACAATAACTTCCTTATCATTATTTGCTGATTTTAATTTATCATGCCAATCTTGCATTGCAGCTTTCATTTCGGTTTTATAGTTATCACTAAGTTCATCGTCACCAGTTACAAAAGTGTATTTAACAATTCCATTTTCCCAACGATGCCCCCAGCCAGAAGATTCATGTTTTATAAATAAACCTCTTGCATCATCATCTTCCCTTAAAACGGAATCAACACCTTTTTGTATAATATCAACAGCTTCTTCGTATTCTTTTCCCTCAGCTATAAGGTTCATAAATTCAACCATCATAATTCCTTGCTCAGAGGCAAGTTCAATCTGATAATCATCTGAAAAAATTATTTTCTTATTTTCTTCGTCAATAGATAAAAGTCCTTTTTTTACAGCTGGACTATAATCTGGAATTAATTCTGAAATATTCTCATGATATTGTTTTTGCAAATTTTCCAATTCTTCTTTTGCACAAATATTTTCTTCTACAGAATTTTTTGCTAAAGTTACAAGATCACAATCAGAAGTAGCAGCTCTACTTGTATCTTTTAAATTATATTTCTGAAGAATTTCATCAGCCCTTAAAACATTTTTTACTGCTAATAAAGCAATTTTTTCAGAAGATGATTTACAGTCATCAATTACATAATTTTCATAAAAACTTTTAGTATTTGTCTCTTTTGAATTTCTTAAATTATCTGTACAAGATACAAAAAATAACGGTAACAATAGAAATTTTATAAAACCACTTTTAACTTTTTTTAACATTTTAATCTACTAACCTACTTTTAATAATTTTGTTATATTTGAAGTAATAGTATCAATTATTATCAATAGCGTCTAGACAGAAATTAAAATTTTATCATTTTAATTTCTGTTCTATTTCGGAAACATACACTTGTTGTGAATCTATAAATTCAGCTAATTGTTCTTGAGATATTTTTTTTATTTTCTCCCCAAAAGAAATTTATTCAAACATCGTTTTTCATTTGTAAATCTAATTTTCTTCGAGGACGCTTTTTAAAATTGCAAGACCTGCATCTATTTCTTTCATCGAAATATTCAACGGAGGAACTAATCTTAAAACATCAGAACCAGCGGTAGAAAATAAAAGTCCTTTTTCAAGACACTTTTTTTCTACTTCAAGCGGAACCTTATCTGTCTGAACGCCTATCATAAGTCCCAAACCTCTTACATCTTTTACGCATGGAAGATTCCAAGACTTAATTTTAGAACGCATATACTCGCCTTTTGAAGTTACCTTTGTTAAAAAATCCGGAGCTGTAAGTGCCTTAAGAACAACCCTTGCTGCAGCACAGGCAAGTGGATTTCCGCCAAATGTTGACTGATGATCTCCTGCAGAAAAAACATCTTTTGCTTTTCCACGGTAAAGACAAGCTCCCATTGGAACTCCTCCTGCAATTCCCTTTGCTAAAGTTACAACTTCAGGATTAATATTAAACTGTTCGTTTGCTAAAAGATAACCTGTTCTTCCCATACCAGTCTGAACTTCATCTACAATAATAATGGCACCGCACTTTCTTGCTTCTTCACACATCTTCTGAACCCATTGAGTTTCAAGAACATTTACGCCGCCTTCTCCCTGAACACATTCAAACATAAAGGCACATACATTTTCATCAAATGCAGAATTAATTACACTATAGTCGTTTGCCTTTACTCTTTTAAAATCACTTACATATGGAGCAAATGCATCCGGATGAAATTTATCCTGCCCTGTTGCAGTTAAAGTTGCCATCGTTCTTCCGTGAAAAGAATTTTCAAGAGTAACAATTACCTTTTTCTTTTTTCCGCCTGTAATAAGACCATACTTTCTTGCAAGTTTAATTGCACATTCATTTGCTTCTGCCCCGGAGTTTCCAAAAAATACTTTATCAAATCCAGTTCTAAATAAAAGTTCATCAGCATAAGCTAAACCAACATCACTTGTATAATAATTTGAAATATGAATCTGCTTTGAAGATTGCTTTCTTATTGCCCTTACCAAAGGAAAATAATTATGTCCCAGACAGTTAACTGCAATGCCTGCAAGAAAATCTATATATTTTTTTCCATTAACATCAGTTAAAGTTGCACCCTTACCTTTTTTAAAAGTTACATCAAAAGAACCAAAATTATTTACAACCTTTTCATTCATAGTTTTATCCTTAATTAAATTTAAAAAAATTCTTTAGTAAATCATTGTTCCAACGCCACGATCACTAAACATTTCTATCAACAGAGAATGAGGAACCCTTCCGTCAATAATATGAGTTCGTTTTACACCGCCTTCAAGAGCCGTCATACAGCACTGAACTTTTGGAATCATTCCGCCTGCAATTACACCGTCTTCAATATAACCGTTTACTGCATCATGAGGAATACGCTGAATAAGTGAATCAGGATCATTCATATCTTTTAAAACACCAGGAACATTTGTAAGCTGAACAAATTTTTCTGCCCCTAAGGCAACTGCAATTTTTGCTGCAGCAGTATCAGCATTAATATTGTAACGGCAAAGATCTCCGTATTCACCAATTGCAACAGTAGAAACAACAGGAATAAATCCCTGCAAAAGAAGTGACTGTAAAATTTCAGGATGAACAGAAGTTACTTCTCCAACAAAACCTAAATCCTGACCTGCACTGGTAATTTTTTTTGCACGCAAAAGCCCACCGTCAACTCCGCTCAAGCCCACAGCATTTCCGCCTTCCTGCAGAAGAATACCTACAATATCTTTATTTAATTTTCCGGTAAGAACCATCTGAACAATTTCCATTGTTTCTTCATCAGTGTAGCGAAGTCCGTTTACAAATTTGCTTTCTTTGCCAACACGTTCAAGCATATGATTTATTTCAGGACCACCACCATGTACTAAAACAACATGAATGCCTATTGTACTTAATAGAACAATGTCCTTCATAACATCAGCTTTTAGTTCTTCATTAAGCATGGCATTTCCGCCGTATTTTACAACTACAGTTTTTCCAACCCACTGCTTAAAATATGGCATTGCCTGCATCAAAACATCAGACCAACCCTGATTATCTAAAATTCTTCCTCTGTTTTCTTCCATACACTCACTCATATCAAGCACCCAAAATTATGAACGGTAATCTCCATTGATTTTAACATAATCGTAAGTTAAATCACAACCGTATGCATTTGCACTGGCAGTTCCTTCTTCAAGATTTATAATTATTTCAACAGCTTCTTCACTTAAAATTTCTTTTGCAAGTCCTTCATCAAAATCAATAGTTGCACCCTTAGAACAAACTTGAATCATTTTTTCCTGACCGCCGTTTTTTTGTCCCGGAACAAAGTACCTTGAATTTCCCTTTGCACTCTTAAAAAAGACATCAACGCCTTCTGGATTAAATTCAAATCCGCTGTAACCCATTGAACATAAAATTCTTCCCCAGTTTGCATCACTTCCAAAATGAGCTGCCTTTACCAGAGATGAACTTATTACACTTTTTGCAAGACCGCGTGCAATTTGTTCAGTTTTTGCTCCGTTTACAGTACAGATTAAAAGATGAGAAGCACCTTCTCCGTCTGCTGCAATTTTCATTGCCATCTGAGTATTGAGAGTATTTAATGCTTCATAAAATTTATTAAAATCTTCACCTTCGCTTTCAATTTTTTTATTGCCGGCAAGACCATTTGCCATTAAAAGCAAAGTATCATTTGTACTCATATCTCCGTCAACAGAAACACAATTATATGTTCTTTCAACAGACATTCTTAAAGCCTTATCAAGCATTTCTCTTGAAATATTACAGTCTGTCGTTACAAAAGCAAGCATTGTTCCCATGTTAATGTGAATCATTCCGCTGCCCTTGCACATGGCACCAATTTTTATCTTTTTGCCATCAATTTCTGTTTCTACAGCACACTCTTTATATTTTGTATCTGTAGTCATAATTGCAGTTCTTGCTTCTTCATGACCTTTTACGCTTAATCCGTCTGCAAGAGTCTTCATGTTTCTTTCTATAATTTCAACAGGAAGTTGCTGACCTATTACGCCAGTTGAACAGACAACAACATTATCTGGTGAAATATTTAAAGTCTTTGCAGTACTTTCTGCCATTCTTTTTGCAGCCTGAGCACCCTTTGCACCAGTACAGGCATTAGCATAACAAACATTTACAACGCCTGCCTGAACTATACCGCCTTCAATAATTTTTTTTGTATACTTAACACATTCTGCCTGCACGCGGTTAGAAGTAAAAACACCGGCTGCCACACACGGCTTAGTGCTATAAAAAAGAGCCAGGTCATTTGTCTTACGGCTTTCTTTTAATCCTGAATGAATTCCGTTTGCTGTAAACCCTGCAGGGGCTGTAATTCCACCATCAATAAATTGCATTTTTATACACTCCTTGTGCATATTTCTGCATAATTATAAAGATTATACCCATAATGTCAATAATATATTTGCGAATTTGAAAGATTGAATTTATACTGTTTTAAATCAAATTCTAAAATTAAAAATACTCAAAAGCGGAGCCTTGCATGAAAAACAAACCTTCAGTATTTGGAAATCCCTTATCATTAAAAGGCAGACTGGGAACTAATAGTGAATATGCCATCTGCAAATTTTTATTTGGCAAAGATAAAAAAAAATATAATCTTCTAGCCGTAAAACGCGGTGAAGTTTACAAAGACTTTGGTGTACTTACACTTGTAAATGCTGAAAGCAAAACTCAGGAAGAAAAAATTCCTATAGAAACAAAAAAATCACTCATCATAGGAACAATGCGCATGGGTTTTGGCCACTGGAGAATTGCTATTGCTATTGCTTCTGCTGCACATTACCTTGGCTACAAATGCTACCTGCTTGACTTAAAATCTTTTGAAGGTTCCGTTGCACAAAAATCAATTGATTTTCTTGAAAAATGGTACAACAGAGCTTCCAGGCTTTCTCAAAAATGGAAGTTATTCAATAAATTCTGGGAAAAAGTTACATCTGACGGTGGAATTTCAATTTCTTCTTCTTACAGGGAAAAACGTCTTGCTTCACTTTTTACCCCAGTTATGGAAAATCTTCCAAAAGACATTCCTCTTCTTTCTGCACATCCATGGGTTGGACACACCGCTGTAATGGCTGGAATTAAAAACGTAATGTCAATAATTCCGGATAATCTTCCAATGGCATTCTGGCTTGTAGAAGGTTCAAGACACTGCGTTCAGTCCCCATCCGCATATTTTGGTTATAGAACTCTTATTTCTATGGAAGCAAAAGGTTCAAAAATAAAGTACTGTCTTCCAAAAGACCAGATAATTTTGTCAGGACATTATGTTGACTATGAAATTACAAGCAACATTGAAAGTGACTGCGAAAGACGACTTGCAAGACTTGCAGCAAATGAACCGCGACGTTTTCTTCTTACAATGGGTGGAGCTGGAGCTCAGGCACTTCGCTTTGCAGACATTGCCCTAACCTGTAAGCAATATATTGAAGAAAAAAAAGCATGTCTTTTAATAAACATGGGTGATCACGAAGGAAGATGGCAAACATTAAAAAAACATCTTGAAAAAGACGGCATTTCTTATATATTCCATTCAGACTGGGAAGAAACAAAATCTTTTATAAAAAAGATACGCACTTTTCACGCAGAAGGAGTACACATCTTTTTGCATGCAGATTTTTATGCCGCAGTTTACGCAACAAATCTTTTAATGCGGGTAAGCGATGTAATGATTACAAAACCAAGTGAACTTTCATTCTACCCTGTTCCAAAACTTTTTATTCACAGAGTTGGCCGCCACGAAGCATGGGGAGCAATTCGTGGAAGTGAAATTGGAGACGGAACAATGGAAGCTTCAAGTGTAGAAGCACTGCACCGCACATTAAAAGAACTTATAGAAAATGATGACCTCTTAAAACTTTACTGCAAGCACATTATAGAAAACAAAAAAGACGGTATCTATGACGGAGCATACATTGCAGTAAAAGAAGCAGTTCACTACAGCGGGAAAAAATAATTTATACCTTGTCGGCAAAAAATTTAAGGATTAAGTTCCCATGTGCCATAATCATCAACAACTTCTGTCTTCATACTTGGAAGTGGATTCCAGACTACAGAAATTGTTACATAAGGACTAAAGTCATACTGTCTTTTATTGTTTAAAGTAATAAGACGGGGTTTTACTGTAATTGAACCGTCTAAAGACCAGTCACAAAGTTTATGCGAAACTGTCATTTTAAGACTCTTAAGTTTAAAGCCTGAACGATGTCTTGTTGTCTGCTCTGCATCATCCCAGAAAACAAAAGAATTTAAAAGGTCTACAAAAGGATTTGTTTCGCCAGGAATTTCTCCTTCAAAACTTGGAATTAAATGCTGGACGTATCTGAAAATTACATTATTGCGGCTTTCTGAAGAAAATGATAAATCAAGAAATTCATTTATTTTAAAAGTCAATGCAGGCACAAAGCGGAAGTAAGAATTTGTTCCCCTTATACAGTCCCAGACAATGCTTGTACTCAAAGAAGGTGCCCATGTAATTCTGTTTTTCCATATCCTAAAAGTTTTTGTTCCTGTTGAATAAGCTAAGCTTGCAGAAAATGGCAAAAATTGTTTATAAGAATTTCCTTCTGTATCGGTACGCAAAACCCAACCCTGATCAGTATCAAAATCATATCCGTTTGTATATTGCATTGTATATGCTGCCTGAAAATTTTTCCATGAAAGAGAAAACTTTAGGGAGTCTGCATAGTTATCTTCAATATTATAATTAAAGCTTTCTGTAAATGACAGTGATGAACCAAGAAGTTTAAAACTTAAAGAAGAAGACTGCTGAAAAGGATTTTTTACCCATGTTTCATCAGTAGAACTTTTTTGCTGAACTCCGCCTGCAATAGTTGTTGAAAAATAAGGAAATGTAAATTTTAAATTTGCAGTATATTTATCTACCTGAGGGGGTAAAGTTGTAGAAAGAGTTAATATTTGGGAAAAATCTCCTTCGACGGCAGACAAAGTTGCACTTAATGAATGACTTGTAACACAATCTTCATCAGTTAAATCCGCTGTAATATATTCCCACTGAGGATTTTCTTCATCACCTATAAAATTTGTCTGAATAAGTTTTGTAGTTGTATTCCAGCTAAGACCTGTATTCTTAAAATATTGAGTATGAATAAAAGGTTTAAACGAAATTGAATTTGTATTTGATAAATCTAACTTTCGTGCATTGTAATCTGACTTTACAATTGATGCAGCTGAACTTTCTGAATAACCTTCAAGGCTTGGATGCTTTTGAAAAACTGGATTAAAAGAAAATGAATTGTTCATCGAAAAAAATGAACTGCGATAACTTAAGGCACTTGAAAGCGTTACAGGAGATTTTAACTGATAGTAAGAAGATTGAATTTTTGACCATTCAAATTCTTCAGGACTGGTAAACTTTGAACCATCATATGTAAGCTGTGAAGTATATTCCGGTGCTATTGAATATGTAAGGGAATAATTTAATCCTGTAAATGCAGTTACACTTTTTGATGAAACAGTAAGTTCTGGCAGAGCAGAATCTGGAAGTATTTTTTCTTCCTCTGCCAAAACATCTTCTCTTTTTTCTTCCTCAATATTTTCTTCTTTAGAATTTTCTGTCTGAGATAATTTTTCTTTTTTTTCTTCCTGAGCTTTTTTTTCTTCATCACTCATAAATTCTTCAGGCAAAATAAGAGTTGAAGCTAAAGTTTTTGTACTTGAAGAAGAAGTTGAAGAAGCTGGAATCTGAATTAAAGTTCCGCTGATTTTTCCTGCAATTTTAAACGGAGTTACCTGAGAAGGATAAAAGAATTTTCTCTGAGGTGTATAACTTCGCCAGTAATCTGTATCTTCTGCAATTTCCTGTGTCGTAAAGGTTTTACTTTTTGAACTAAAAACTAAAGATGAACCAAAAGAACTTAAAGACAAATTACTTATAAAAGGTTTTACAATCTGCGGTAAAGGAAAAGAATATGAACCGTTTATATTCCATGTAAATGAACTTACTTCAGAACCTGATGTATCTTCATCTTCATCATCACTTGCACTGCTCATTAAAAATCCAACCCAGTCCATTGATTCAGAGCGTTCTCCAAAATCATATGTAAAATAAGGGTCACTATATATTGGAAGAGAGACTGAAAGATTAAAAGGCTTTGTCATTGAAGTTTTAAAATTTGCACTGTATCTAAAAGGAAGCGGAAGTGCCATAAAATTTGAAGTATCATAGTAAACTGTTCCAGAAGAAGAATAAGGCGTATAACCTTCTGAAGTATAAAAAACTGTATTTGAAAAAGCGAGTTTTACGTTTCCTTCGATACTTGAAAAAATCTTTTTTGGTTTATATGTTCCCTCAAGGCCGACTACGGCTCCAAGATTTGTGTAATAATCTGCTATAAGTTTTAGATAGTCACTGGTATTACCGGTATAATCTGTGTCAAGATTATGAAGAACCAGACCTTCCCTTACCTGCTCCTTTAGTTTTGTTGACTTCATAAAATTAAAAAGTCCCTGAGTAACATCATCAGAACTTGAAGAAGAAGTACTTGTGTCTAAAGGTTTTCTTCCCAAAAGATAAGTTGTTGTCTGCATAAAATACCCAGGTCTTTTTGCATAGCCAAACACTGGATTAAATAAAAGTTCATCTTTTGGATAATAAAATGCCGGAAGATATAAAAGCGGAACTCTTCCAACATAAAGTACTGCATTAAAAAAAGCAAATTCTCCGCCGGGTAAAAGCCATATTCTCGAGGCCTTTACATTCCAGTGAGGATTTTCGTCATCACAAAAAGTAAGCACACCGTTTTTAAAAGCTATTGTACTTGAAGAATCCCTTCCAAATATTTGTGAAGAAACAACCAATTTTGAACCAGAAGGAAGATTTATTGCATCACTTTGAGTCTGTACTGCCCGTCCGTTATCAAAAACACCTTCCAGCGTACTTGTATTAAATAAAAGGCTATCCGCACTAACATCCTGACCACCTGCAGAAGAACCTGACTGTGTTAAAGTTACTCCGCCCGAAGCATAAAGCATATCTGTTTTTCTATTATAAATAACCTTGTCGGCAGTAATTGTTGTTTTAGTTCCGCCCTTACTTACACTGATTACAACTGCCCCGGAAAGTATAATTTCATCATCGCCGTTTTCTTTACTTTTTTTATATTCAGTCTTCTGGGCACTTTCAATATTTATTACCGAAACATTATCATCTGAAGCAAAAATAAAATTAAGAGAAAATAAAAAAAATATTGAACTTAAAAAAAACTTTTTATTTAAGAGCGTCACGTTTCTTTTCCCTTTCAAGCATTTCCAAAATATACTTACCTGTATAACTTCCTTTTACTAAAGCAACTTCTTCAGGACTGCCTTTTGCAATTACCTGGCCACCGCCTTCACCACCTTCAGGTCCCATGTCAATTATATAATCTGCCTGGCAAATTACATCCAAGTTGTGTTCAATCATAACAACTGTATTACCCTTATCAACAAGACGCTGTATTACTTCCATAAGCATTTTAACATCTGCAAAATGAAGTCCTGTTGTAGGTTCATCCAGAATATAAAGAGTCTTTCCAGTTGAAGGACGGGCTAATTCTGCTGCAAGTTTAACACGTTGAGCTTCTCCTCCGCTTAAAGTTAAGGCATTTTGTCCAAGCTGAATATAACCTAAGCCTACACTCTTTAATGTTTCCAACTTTGAAGCAATGTGCGGAATTGAAACAAAAAAGTCTGCTGCTTCTTCAATTGTCATGTTAAGCACATCATTTATTGATTTACCTTTATAAAGTACATCAAGAGTTTCCTGATTAAATCTTTTTCCATGGCATACATCGCACTGAATAAATACGTCCGGTAAAAAATTCATTTCGATTGTAATTGTTCCAGCACCCTGACAGTTTTCACAGCGGCCACCCTTTACGTTAAAACTAAAACGTCCGCTCTTCCATCCATGACTTTTAGCTTCAGGCATAGAAGCAAATAATTCACGAATTTTATCAAATACACCAACATATGTAACCGGATTACTTCTTGGAGTTCTTCCAATTGGACTTTGATCTATGTTGATTATCTTGTCAATTTCTTCAAGTCCCGTAAGTTTTTTATATTTACCTGCGTGCAATTCTGAATGCATTAAGATATTGCTTGCGGCCGGAAAAAATACATCACTTAACAAAGTAGACTTTCCGCTTCCACTTACTCCTGTAATACATGTAAAAGTTCCAAGCGGAATTTCTATATTTACATTTTTAAGATTGTGTTCGCAAACACCTTCAAGCTTTATTTTTTTACCGCTACCCTTTCTTCTTTGCTCAGGAATTTTTATTCTTAACGCCCCGGACAAAAACTGACCTGTAACACTGTCTTTAACGGTCATTACTTCTTTTGGAGTACCCGCTGCAATAACATTTCCACCGTGAACACCAGCACCTTTTCCAATGTCAATTAAATAGTCAGCTGTATTTAAAGTCTGTTCATCATGTTCTACTACAATTACAGTATTTCCTAAATCGCGCAAATATGTAAGTGAATCAATTAATCTTTGATAGTCCCTCTGATGCAAACCAATTGAAGGTTCATCCAAAACATACATTACGCCTGTGAGTCCTGAACCTATTTGTGTTGAAAGCCTGATGCGCTGTGCTTCACCACCACTTAAAGTTGCGGCTGAACGGTCAAGCGTAAGATATTCAAGTCCTACATTTTTTAAGAAATTTAATCTTGCCTTTATTTCTTTTAATACCTGAGATGCAATCAATTCTTCATTTTGGGTAAGTTTTAAATTTTCAAAAAAATCTATCGTCTTAGAAACAGAAAGTTCAGTTAGTTCAATAATATTTTTTCCGCCAACTGTAACACATAAAGCTTCAGGTCTTAATTTTTTTCCATGACAGGTCTGACATTCTCTGTGTGACATATACTTCTGAAGATTTTCCCTCATGTTGTCACCCCAGGCTTCTGCATAACGTCTTCTTAAATCAGCATAAATTCCAATCCAGGGTCTGTCGTATGATGAACTACCATCACCACTCTGCTTTTTGTAAATCCATTTAATATTTTCATCCCCTGTTCCTTCAAATAAAATATTCTGCTGTTTTTTTGTAAGTTTATTAAAAGGAGTATCAAGGCTAAAGTCATACTGTTTTGCAAGGGCAGTAAACATTGAAGAATTCCACTCGCTTTCAGGATTGTATGGAAGAAATGCATGTTCATTAAATGACAGATTTTTGTCCGGCATAATAAGATCTTTGTCAAATTCCATTTTTTCACCAAGACCTGTACAGTCAGGGCAGGCACCATAAGGGTTATTAAAAGAAAATAAACGTGGCTGAAGTTCTGGAATTGAAATTCCGCAATCTGGACAGGCATTTTTCTGAGAAAAGAAAATTTCCTGTTCAATGTAGTCAGCATCACGGTCATAGGGACTTCCCTTTGTATCTAAGGCCAAAGTTACTTCTTTATAAGCTTCATCACTTTTGTTTACTCGGCGGAGTACAATTATTATTCCGTTTGCACTGTTCAATGCAGTTTCAACACTGTCTGCAAGACGTTTTCTTATATCTTCCTTAAGGACAATTCTATCTACAACAATTTCGATTGTATGTTTTTTTTGCTTATCAAGTTTTATTGAAGATTCCAGGTCAACCATAAGACCATCAATACGGGCTCTTACAAAACCACTTTTTTTTGCATCATCTAAAACTTTCTGATGTTCACCCTTCCTTCCTCTGATTACTGGTGCTAAAAGAGTTAATTTAGTTCCTGTGTTCCAACTTAAAATTGTATCTATAATCTGATCTGTAGTCTGTTCATTAATTTCACGACCACAGTTTGGACAGTGAGCTTTTCCCATACGGGCAAAAAGAAGCCTGTAATAATCATAAATTTCAGTTACAGTTCCTACAGTTGAACGCGGATTTTTATTTGTACTTTTTTGTTCTATGGAAATTGTCGGAGAAAGCCCCTGAATTAAATCTACATCAGGTTTATCCATTCTACCTAAAAACTGTCTGGCATAAGAAGAAAGACTTTCCATGTAACGGCGCTGACCTTCTGCAAAAAGCGTATCAAATGCAAGAGAAGATTTACCACTCCCAGAAAGTCCGCTTATGGCTACAAGTTTATTACGTGGAATTTCTACCGTAATATTTTTTAAATTATGCTCGCGTGCTCCCTGAATTAAAATGCGCTCCCCGCTAAAAGGAAAAATATTCTTAGCCATAATGCATTATTCTAGAGATTTTTATATTTTTCTTCAATATAAGCTCACGACTTTGTCAAAAGCAGAATTTAAAAAGCAAGTTCTGCAACCTGCTCCATATTTGTAACAGGTATAAAAGTAATTCCCTGTTTTACATGTGCTGGAATTTCTTCAAGATCGCGTTCATTTGCCTTTGGAATTAATATTGTCTTTATTTTATTCCGTTTTGCCGCAACAGTTTTTTCGCGTAAACCGCCAATCGGAAGCACCATGCCTGTAAGACTTAATTCTCCTGTCATGGCAAGATTTTTCTTAATCCTTTTACCCTTAAGCAAAGAAAGTAAAGTTACAGCCATTGTAATACCTGCCGAAGGACCATCTTTTGGAGTAGCCCCTTCTGGTATATGCAGATGAATTGTATTTTTTTCAAACCAGTCTTCTTTTACAATATTATTTTTTAAAGCATAAGCTTTTACCCAGTTCATTGAAATCTGAGCACTTTCTTTCATTACGTCGCCCATCTGTCCTGTAAGCAAAAGTCCACCCTTACTTGAAGGAAATGAAATACTTTCAATTAAGAGCGTATCTCCACCCATGCTTGTCCATGCAAGTCCAATTGCAGTTCCGGCAGTATCCGCAGTTTTAATCTGACTTTCATCAAATACAGGCTTTCCCAGATATTTAAGAACCTCTTCTGTATCAACAATAAATGTTTTTTTAGAAAGAGCTGCATCTATTTTTGAAGAATCCATCTTTTTTTCTTCAAATAAATCCATCTGCTCACGAATAATTTTTCTGTTGATTCTGTCTATGCATTTTTCAAAATTACGTACACCGTTTTCGCGGGCATATTCTGTTGCAATCAAACTAAAGGCAGCCTTAGTATATTTTAACTGATTTTTCTTAAGACCGTTTTTTAAAAGATTTTTTGGCAGAAGATATTTTTGTGCAATTTCAATTTTTTCCTGATCGATATAACCGCTTAAACGAATAATTTCTGCACGGTCGCGAAGAGGTTCCGGTATTGTATCCAGAGTATTTGCAGTTAAAATAAAAAATACATTGCTTACGTCAAAAGGCAAATCTAAATATGTATCACGGAAATTTACATTCTGTTCAGGGTC
>CAZALL010000011.1:0-11327 GCA_964485955.1 uncultured Treponema sp.
GATGATTACTCCGCAGGGACCTAAGGCACTTGAATATAATGTACGTCTTGGGGATCCTGAAACACAGGCAGTTCTTCCGCTTATGGATTTTGATTTTGCCAAGATGTGTATGGCAATTACAGACGGAAGTCTTAAAGATTTTAATTTTACGTGGAAAAAAGCCTACAGTGTTGCCCCGGTAATTGTAAGCGGAGGTTATCCAAAGTCTTACAAGAAAGGTTGTGCCATAAAAGTAAAAAAAGCAGATTTTGAAAAAACAGGTGCAAAACTTTTTGTAGCCGGAGCAATAGAAGACCGCCGTTCATCTAAAAAAACAGATTCAGATTTAACATCTCTTGTAACAAGCGGTGGCCGTGTACTTGCCTGTGAAGCCTTAGCTCCTACTTTTGATGAGGCATGGGATAAAGCATACCAGGCTATAAAAACAGTAAGTTTTGATAATATGTTTTACAGAAAAGATATAGGTCTTCCGGGTGCTGCAGAATCTAACTGATTTTAATCTGTTATTTTAAAATATTTATGCTATAATTAAAAAAATGAAAAAAATCAGCATAAAAACAGCACTAAAGCTTTTTCCTGTTTCTCTGGCATTTTGTTTTGTGGCTTCCTTTTTTGGCGGATGTCTTTATGCATTTTACTGTGCATGTACTCATTTAGTTGCAGGACAGACGTTGGGAAGCTTTCCTTTTTCTCTTTTTTTACGGGGCATTTTACTTTCCCTTCCCTTTGTTCTTGCTATAAACGGAATTATTTTAATTCTATATTTAATACGCCGTCCAGCACCTCCGCTTATTCCTTTAATTTTTTATGTATTGATTGTTTCTCTTACATGGATTTTTTTAATTCCGCTTTCATGGAAGCTTTATGACAAAATGGATGCAAAACTTGCCAATGTAGAAAAACTTTCTCCTCTTTCAAGCGGGTATTTTAGAAATGAAGATGATCTTATTTATTATTATTCAAGAGTAAATGATGATGGAACTTGCGATGGAATATGTTTAGATCCGTCATCAGACGACAGGCAGCTTTATACTTTTAGCGGTGAAAAACTTATAAGCCGTAAAAGTTCTTTTAATGATTCCTTAATAGAAACTTCTGTACAATCTCCTTTTTTTATTCATTATGGTTTTGAAGGAATTAATATTTTAGCTTCTCAATCGCATAAAAGCGTAAATGAAGGTTTTGGAAAGTGGTTGTGTTTTGCTTCTTTTGGACTTGCCTTGCTTAGTCTTATAGGGACGAGGCGTATTTCTTCCTGGAGAATGCTTAATGTATTTTTTGTATTGGCATTTTCTTTAGCACTCTTTGTTTTAAATGCTCTATATTACGGAACTTCTGTTTTTGCAAATGTGGCACCAATAGTTGATTCATGGTATAAGGGAATACCTTTCTTAAAAGATGCATTTATTGTAAGTCTTAATGTTTTGATTGCACTTGTATTTTTTATTACAGGACTTTTGCTCGATCTGCTTAAAAAGAATAAGGATCTGGAGGATGTTGAATAATGAAAAAAACTTTACTTATTCTTTTAATTTATAGTGCAGTTATTTTTGCTTCATGTATTGCTTTTTCATTTATTTACGGACATATTCCTTCGCTGCTTTTACATGAACAGACTTCTTATAAATTTTTAAGGGCATTTCTCTATTTTTTGACTATTCTGCCTGCAGTAATTTTTAGTGCCTTTATAACAGGTTGTGCCGTTCAATGGTCTGACGCTGGTGATTCAGTTGCACGTTTTTCTTCTGCAATGACAAAGCGTTATCAGAAGGTTATGATTTTTGCTCTTGCCATTGCATTTATTCTTTCTTTGTGCCAGGAAGCTTTTGTTCCGTCTTTAAAAAGAAAACTTAAAAGGGAATGTGAAAATCCTTTTCTTTTACAAAAATATATTGAATTAACACAAGATGCTCTTGAAAAAAATAAAGTACTTGTTGCTTGGCAGTACGCCCAGCAGGCTTTTGCAATTTCACCAGAGGATAAGAAGGCAGCAGAACTTTATGCACTTGCAAAGGATAAAAAAGACATCTTGCTTGAAGCAGTAAAATCAAATGAAAATAAAGAAGCTTTTACTGTAGAAAAAATCAAGACACCTGTTTATTCAACTGATGCTTCTTATTCTGTAAGGCAGCTTGTAGAAAAATCACAGGAAGCGGCACTGGAAGAAAGATGGTTTGACAGTCACTACTGGGCAAGTCTTGCACTTAAGGCATGCAGCGGAACTGACACTAACTTATCTGTAGCCCAGCAGTGTGCTAACAGAGCATGGAATAAACTTTCAAATCCTGTGCGTTTTGACAATGATGAAGCAGAAGAATTTTTTAAGCAGAAAAAAGAAGGCTATCTTGCATTAAAAGAAGGAGACAATCTTAAGGCATATTATATTTTTACAGCCTTATCAGAAAAGTCTGTTGAATACGCTTCTGATCCTGATGTAAAAAGGTATTTGCCTTTAGCAAGAGAAAAGGTTGAAAGTGAATATTTTTTTATTGATGAAACAGATGATGTTTTAAAAAATGCTGATGCAAGAAATATTCTTTTTAAGTTGCCTCATGCAGATGGAAGCAGTGATGTAATTTTTATAAAGTCAGCAGCTTCAATGAAAAACGCAGGAGAAATGATTCGCTATCTTGAGGGGCTTTCAATAATTTCTTATGACAAAGACGGTAATTTTATTCAGCAGATGTCTGTTCCTTTTGCAAAAATGTATGAGCAGAGTGTTGATGTCTTAGATAAAGAAAAAATGGCAGCACTGGGAATTACAAAAGATTATAAGACAGTTCCGTATATTTTTTTACAGTCTGTTGATCGTACTACAGAAGGTATTGTTGCAAAACCAGTTTATTCTTATAAAATAAGCGGATTACCTGCAGAAATTGCAGAAAAAATTTCTTCACTTGTGTATATGGTTCCGGATAAACAAGTTAAAGATGTACAGCTGTCTTCCTTAGAAAAGCAGATGTATATTTCTTCCAATGCAATAATTCTTCCAATGCCTTATAGAGATTTTTCTGTAATTAACGATGCAGCTTCTGGACCTGAAAAAATGCCTTTGTTTTCGCTTTTAAAGTTTGCTCCTAAATCTTCTTTTTACGGATATTCTTTTGAAGTGTTTTCGCAGAACCTGGTTGAACGTTGTGTTTTTCCTTTGCTTATTTTAATTTTAATTGTTTTTTCTGCCGCATGTTCATGGAACTACAGAATTAATGAAAATGAAATGTTTAAATTCAAGTGGCTTTTTATGTTCCCTATTTTTACAATAGTAAATTTTATTCTGCTTGATACGATTTTTTATTTTTTTAAGTTTATAAATTATTTCTTTGTAGCTTACTGCAGTGCTTTTGCTTTAGTTTTGTGTGCTGTTTTCTACATGTTGCTTTTTGTTGCGGTTTCTGTATTTTTCTTGGCACGAAAAAAATGAAATTATTTTTTACATTGCTTCTTGTCCTGCTTTTTTTTGCCGCTTTAAGTTTTTGTATTTATAAAATTATAAAAAGTATTCAATCTGAATGTAAATTAAAAAATGTTTTTTTAAATCCTTCATTTGATATAAAAATTGAAGATGAACCTTTTTGTGGTGCAGCTTATTTGGCATCTTTATTAGTTTATGTAACAAAAAATTCCATGCAGGCAGAAAAGATTTTAAATTCAGTTTTTAAAACAGTTTACAAAGTTAACTGGTCAATTTTTTGTCTTAGTGCGGAAAGAATAAAATCTTTACTTAATGGCGATTTACTTTGTGAATGTCTTGCGGCTAAATTGCTTAAAGAAAATTCTGATGTAAATCTTATTGAAAAAATATTTGAGGCATTAAAAAAGTCAGAAATTTTCTGGGATAAGAGTGAACGTGGAAGTTTACCTTCTAGTTATCTGTCAGAACTTCTAAATTACAAGATAGAAGATGAATGCCTTGTTAAAGCTTATAAAACTTTGGGACTTGAAAAAAATGCATCTTTTGAAGAAGTAAAATCTGCTCATCGTAAGCTGATTGCAAAATTTCATCCGGATACAAAAAAAACTTCCTGGTCCAAAAAGGAGAAGGAAGCATTTATAAGTATTCAGGAAGCTTATGAATTAATTGCCAAAAGTGAGCATTAATTTATTTCAACTTTTTTAATGTGTGCACCTAAAGATTGAAGTCGTTCAACTAAATTTTCATAACCGCGTTCAATCTGGTAAACATTGGAAATTGTACTTTCACCATGGGCAACCATAGCTGCTATTACCATTGCCATACCTGCACGTACATCAGGAGAAACAAGATGATCTCCATGTAAGGTGCTTGGTCCTGAAACAACTGCACGGTGTGGATCGCAGAGTGTAATGCGGGCACCCATGCTTATAAGTTTGTCTACAAAAAACATTCTGCTTTCAAACATTTTTTCAAAGATTAAAACTGTTCCTTCAACCTGTGTTGCGACAACAGTCATAATGCTTGTAAGATCAGGCGGAAATCCTGGCCATGGAGAGTCGTCAATTTTTGGAATCATACCGCCAAGGTCTGTGTTTACCTTCATGTCCTGACCACAGTCAACTGTAAGTACATCACCTTCTATATCCCACCTTATGCCCAGTTTGCTAAAGGCAATTTTTAAAGGTCTCATGTCGGCAGGGTTAACTTTTGTAATTGTAATTGAACCTTTTGTTGCAGCCGCAAGTCCAATGTAGGAACCAATTTCCATAAAATCTGAACCAATTGTAAAATCGCAGCCGTGAAGTTTTTTTACACCTTCAATCGTAAGAATGTTTGAACCAACTCCGCTTATTTTTGCACCCATTGCATTTAACATTTTGCACAAGTCCTGTACGTGCGGTTCAGAAGCGGCATTGGTGATTATTGTTTTTCCTTCTGCAAGTACTGCTGCCATAAGTGCATTTTCTGTTGCGGTAACAGAAGTTTCATCCAAGAAAATATCTTTTCCAATAAGTTTATTTGCACTGAATTCAAATTTTCCGTCTGTTGTAACCCGTGCACCTAATTCAGTTAAAGCTAAAAAGTGAGTGTCCAGTCTTCTGCGGCCAATTACGTCTCCGCCTGGGGGAAGCATAATGGCTTTTCCTGTTCTTGCAACAAGTGGTCCTGCAAACAAAATTGAAGCACGTATTTTTTTACTTAATTCGCTGGGAACTGTGCTGCTTGAAATTTTTGATGCATCAATTTTCCAGACATGTTCTTCAACTTTTTCAACATTAGCTCCAAGAGACTGTAAGATTAAAAGCATTACACCTGTGTCTTCAATTGCTGGAATGTTTCTTAAAATAACTGTTTCTTCAGAAAGAAGAGCTGCTGCTATACACGGAAGAGCTGCATTTTTGTTTCCGCATGCCTGTATTGTTCCTTTAATAGGAAAACCGCCTTCAATATGGTATTCGTACATTGGAATATCCCCTTATATTTACTTTGCCCATTGGATGGCAAGCTGAATTAAAACTTCTGTGGCCTTAATCATCTGTGGAAGAGAAGCCCATTCTGTTCTTGAATGAAAGTTGTGACCGCCTGTAAAAATGTTTGGTGTAGGAATGCCCATTTGAGTAAGTCTTGAACCATCTGTTCCTCCGCGTATTGGAGGAAATGTTGGATTAAGATCTGCTTCTTTGTAGGCATTGATAAGCTTTTGTTTTACTGCCGGATTTTTTTCAAGTCCCATTTTCATGTTTAGGTACTGCTGGCTGTGAGTAACTTTTACACTTCCGCCAAAATTATTTGCAACAGTCTTTGCTGTAAGTTCAACAGTTTGTTTTCGTTTTTCTATGCCTTCATCTGTAAAATCTCTTAAAAAAATACATACACTGGCACTTTCTATAGTTCCGCTTATGCTCATAGGGGCGTAAAATCCCTGGTAGCCGTCGGTTGTTTCTGGCATTTCGTGGCGGGGAAGATTTGTAATAAAACTTGCTGCCATGCACATTGCGTTTACCATGTCTGGTCTTGCACTGCCTGTGTGTTTTGCTTTTCCTGTAAAAATTACATCACTTTTAAAAGCATTAAAACATTCAGTTTCTAGTTCGCCCAGGTTACCGCCATCAACTGTATAGCACTGTTTTGACTGTAAAAGTTCAAGAGGTACTTTGTCCATGCCGTGACCTGTTTCTTCGTCTGGAGAAAAAATTACTTCTATTTTTCCGTGATTTATCTGGGGATTTTTTAGAAGAAATTCTAAGGCAGTCATAATTTCGCTTACACCGGCTTTGTCATCTGCACCTAAAAGAGTTGTTCCGTCACTGGTAATGATCGTATCGTGGTTCTGTCCTGCAGTAAAAAGTTCTTTATCGCTTAAAGGATCTAGTATAATTCCTTCATTTAATTTTATTGTTTTTCCGTCATAATTTTTTATAACTTGTGGATTTACATTTTTACCGCTAACTTCTTCAACTGTGTCTAAATGAGAAAGCAGGCATATTGAAGGAAAGTTTTCATATCCTTTTGAAGGGGGAATATTGGCATAAACATAGCAGTTTTTTGTAATTTGAACGTTTTCAAAACCAAGCTGCATCATTTCAAGCGAAAGTGCGTCTGCAAAATCTCTTTGCTGAGGTGTACTTGGAATAATTCCTTCATCAGCCCTTTGACTTGAAGAAGTTGACCAGATTTTTACATATCTTAAGAATCTTTCAAGAAGTGAAGATGCATAAGGAGTTGAATAAATATCCTCTTTTAAATAATTCATATACAATAATTTAGCGTATTTTGTTTTAATTCGCAATGCAGTAAAATTTTTGTAAAAAAGCTCTATATGTCCTTTATATACTTTTTTTTTATGCTTTTATATAATGGTGCAATCAAAAAGTATCAGGTAGATAAAAATATATCTGCATGGAGATGTTATGAAATTTGCTAGTACAAGAAATTCAAAGAATGTAGTGGGATTTAAAGAAGCTGTTTTAAATTGCATGCCAGAGGACGGGGGACTTTATGTTCCAACACAGACGGATGACCTTAGACGCTGGCTTTACTTTATGGATAAAAATACTTCTTTTCAGAGTATTGCAGGAACTTTAACATCTGCTTTTATAAATACTGAATACAGTCCTGCTGTCTGTGAAACAATTGCAGCCCGTGCTTATGATTATGAACCAAAACTCCGTAAACTTGATAAAAATCTTTATATCTTAGAACTTTTTCATGGTCCTACAGGAAGCATTAAGGACTTTGGTCTGACATATCTTACAGCCTGTCTTGAAACAATTTTACAGTATGAAAATAAAACTGCAGTTTTTCTTGATGCAACAAGTGGGGAACTTGGTGCTTGTATGGCAAAGGCATTGCGTGGTAAAAAAAGAATTAAGAGCGTACTTTTAGCACCAGAAGGTAAATTCCGTGGAATTGAACAAAGTGATATGGTCTGGAATGGGGGAAATATTTATCCGATTGAAGTTAAAGGAAGTGAAGCAGACTGCCACAGCCTGATAAGAAAAATATTTTCTGACAGACAGCTTGTAGATTCTTTAGGTCTTACAGTTGCAAATACTTCTAACATAGGACGCCTTTTACCGCAGACTTTTTTTTATACATATGCTTTTTCAAGGTTAAAGGGTTTTGTAAACAGTGATATTTTTTACGCTATGCCGGCAGAAAATTATGGTAATGTCGTAGCAGGTTTAACTGCCTGGAAACTTGCCCTGCCTGTAAACGGATTTATTGTTCCGGCAACTTCAAATCTTACACTTGACTTACAGGGAAACTGTCTTGTACTTGACAGTATGGTACCTGTAGAAAAAAGAGAAAGTGCAGATCCAGCAGACCCATGTAATCTTGAGAGGCTTGAAGCATTTTTTAAAGATTATTCTGTAATGCTAAAGTCTTTTGTTTTTCCTGCCCGTATTGGTAAAGAAGATACGGAAAATGCCTGCAAGGAACTTTTTGTAAAATATAATTATCTTGCTGATGAAAAAACTTGTGAAGCCTATGCTGCTTCTAAATTAAGAACTGACATTGTTGAAGCAGATGACGGATGCATTGTACTTTTTGCACGGGATGACCCTTCTCTTTCTGCCGCATACATTAAGCATACGACAGGAGAAGAACCTTTAATGTCTGCTAAAGTTTCTGCAGCTTTGGAGAAGACCATAATGAGCCGTCCTTTAATTGCTGCAGAAGATACTGGCAGTGTAAAAACTATTTTGAAGTCTTTGTTCTGCTAGTTTTTTTAGCCTTAGTAACTTTTTTTGTTTTTTCACTCTTTTTTTCTGCAAGAGCTTCAAGATCCTGAGCATCTGCTGGTTTTAATGCATTTGTAAAGTTTTCACATTTGTATTCAGCGGAATTTTTTGCGGCAACAAGTGTCCTGTAGAGACGGTAAATTTGGTCTCTTAAAATTCCAGGTGTGTACATTAAAACAGCTACAATGCTGTACCAGAGAGAATCATCAAGTTTTTCCTTGTTAAACCATCTGATCCCATTAAATTCATTTGCACCAGAAAGAAGTGGAGCGTATTCTCCTTCAACAAAAAGTTTTGCTATATCCCAGGTTGATTTTGTGACTGCAGCATCTCCAAAGTTAAAGTCGCGTATTTTCATGGTTACAAAAATCTTTGTGAACGTTGCCTGAATGTCAGGGTTGTTAACTCCAGCTTCAGAAAGAATTTCAGAGAGTTTTCTGTCATAAGCCCACTTAAGTAAGTTTTTACTTCCGGCTGAAGAAACAATTGCAAATGCACTTAAAATCTGTGCTGAACCTGGATGACAAGAAATGCCTTCGTAAATTATAGAATCAAAATTTGCTTTTGCTTCAGATTTTTTCTTACCTGTACCCAAAGCAGAATTTGTTGATTCAACAAGGTATTCAAGCTGTTTGCAGAATGCATTGTATCTTTCTTCGGCACTTGCATTAAGTGATTTTTCTTCAATGCGGGCACCTTTTTGAGTATTAGCCTTTGAACCTTCATTAAGTTCTGCTTCTTTTGCAGCAAATTCAGCTTCAACACTGTAGTACTTAAGAGCTTCTTCTTTAATTTCTTTGCATAATTTTTCCAGTTCCTTAAGTCCGTCTTTTTTAGATTTTGTCTGAGGAAGAATTATTTCATTAAGTTTTGCAAAGAGTTGTGGTTTTGCGAAGTTTCTAAGTGCCTGGTAAAGTTCCCTGTTGCGGTATTCCTGCCATGTAACTTCAAGGTCTGGAGTTCCGCTTCCGTTAAGAATTTCACAAAGTTTTGCAAATTTTCCTTCTGCATCATCAACAACTTCATGAACATCAAGATAAACCTGGTATTCAAATCCGTTTAAGGCAACAAACATTCCCTGATTAATGATGTCATCGCTCTTTCTTACAAACCATTTGCCGCTTCTGTGTTCACGGAATAAACAGTAGTGGTTATAACCGTAAGTAAGACCTAAGCCTTGAGCTAAACTTCTTGAAACGTATTTTACATCTCCTTCGCCAGAGCCTGTTTTTACTGCATATTCACATGACTGTTTTATCCAGCCTTGAGCACGATCGTATTTGTTGTTGTAGAAAACAATTGCGTGTTCATTTCCAAGACCGTTTGAATAGGCAAAAATATTTTCGTTTACTCTGCCATTGTCCCATACGTCATAGAAAAGAAATTCTTCAACACCTGCAAAAAGATAGCGCTTTTTTAAGATAGGGAATATGTCGTGCCAGTGACGGGCCATAAGTCCTTCATCAACATGTTCATCTCTGTAGGCACGTGTAAATTCCATTCCGTATTTTTCTTCAAAACCTTCAAGCTGTCCGTGACCAAACATTGGAAGACCTGGCATTGTACTCATGAGTGTACATACACCAAAGTATTTGTCGCCTTTTCCAAACTGAGCAACGGCTGTTTCTTCATCAGGATTGTTCATAAAGTTTACAAAGCGCTTTAAAATCTGCGGATCAAATTTAATTGTATTTTTTACAGTGTCGCGGTACTTTTGGTTTTCTTCCTTTTTGAGCATATTCATAAAGGCAGAATTATATACACGGTGCATACCTAAGGTACGTGTAAAGTATCCTTCCATCATCCAGAATGCTTCGGCAAGTAAAAGTGTGTCAGGCATTTCCTGGGCACAGCGGTCTACAACTTCACGCCAGAATTCTGTAGGAATACGGTTTTCAAATTCCTGGTTAGAAAGTGCATATTGTGAGCGGGATGCAATGTCTCCTCCATGACCTGGCTCCGGATACCATAAGCGCCTGATATGTTTTTTTGCAAGTACCATTGCGGCATCAAAGCGGATAATAGGGAAGTTTCTTGCAACATGAAGAATTTTCTGGATTACAGCTTCGCGGGCAGTTGGATTTAAGTAGTCAATTTGGGCTGTATCGTTCCATGGCATACCAGTTCCATCGTTACCGTGGTAAATGTAAGTTACATCTCCAGTCTGATTGTCAACGCGTTTAAAACAAACTGCACAGTCACTTCTGGAGTAGTAATGATCTTCTAGATAAATAGAAACTCTTGAATCCCAGCTTAAGTTTTCACCATTAAATGAATATGAAGGGAATGGACAGTCTTTTCTTGCAACAAAGTAGTCAGGGTGTTCAACAACCCATTTACCGTCCATACCAGTGTGGTTAGGTACCATGTCCGAAGCAAGACGGATTCCTCTCTGCCAGCAGCGCCGTCTAAGGTTATCCAAAGCATCCCATCCGCCTAAACCAGAAGCAATGTCGTAGTCGTACAAACTGTATGCAGATGCCGCAGCCTCTGGATTACCGCAAATTTGTTTGATTCTTTGACTGGCATGGCTTCTTTCCCAAAGACCAATAAGCCAGAGTCCTGTAAATCCTTCATCCCTTAAAGCATCAAGTTCTTCATCAGGAATTTGATCTAAGTGGTTAATCGGACGGTTGTATTTTTTTGTAAGCTGATAGAGCCATACAAGTACTGTTTTTGCCATAAGGACAACTCTAGGCATCCATTCGCGGTCTGGAGAAAAACGTTCATATTCCTTCATAAGACCGTCGTAAGAAAGAGCGTCCATGTTTACTTCACCACCGTTTGTCGGGTGCCAGAACATTTTTTCTTCTTCCGTAAGAGTGTCGATTCCTTCAAGAAGACGTTTAAGCCATTCACCTAAAAGATCTGCCCAGTTAGCCCTGATGTAGTCCAGCTGGCCTTTAAGTGAAGTAGGGGCTGCAACAACAGGTTCCTTTAACATGTTTATAAGGTCATTTCCCTTGTTGCCAAAAGACGGAAGTGTTTTAAAATAAGCTTTTATCTGATTCCACGTTTTTGTGTAATCGTCATTTTTTGAAAGATTTGTGTCATCGTAAAGAATTGCAAATGGATGGAAGGCAGGATTTTCGTTTGCAAGATGAAGCAAAATCATTTCTTCCAAAGTCTGTTCGCGGTTTGTACGTTCCTTTTTTGTACCTTCGTCC
>CAZALL010000011.1:11337-20202 GCA_964485955.1 uncultured Treponema sp.
GGTTTGATTAAGGTAGTCTTCATTTGTAAGCTTACCCTGGTAAACTGCAACTGGAGGAAATTCTTCCATAAATTGAAGGTAGAGGGCATCCATTTTTTCTTTGCCAAAGTTTTTATCTAATTCAGCAGTAAGATTTTTAAATGAATCTGGAGATTTATTTCTGCGGTAAAGCATGCATACATAATGGAAAATTTCATCTATAAGTCCCATTGCATTAAGGCTTCCTGCCGAAACTCGTTTTTCACTCTGACCTTTTCTGTCAAAGAGGGCATTCAGTTTAGTCTGAAACTGCTGTACAGCTTTTAAGTTTGCAAAAATTACGTTTCCACTTGAAGCAAAAAGTGCCTGATCAAAATTACATTCGTCGCGCACAGTTTTACTTATGTGAAATTCGTTGTACGATACTTTCATTAAAGCCTCCATTCTTGTTCTATTGATATTCATTATGAATTTTTACAATAGTTTTGATTTTGCTGATAAGTTCTTCATCTTTTAAAAGTTCTTCAACACTGACAGGCAGTCTGTAAGTCCAGTTAAAGTCATTTACACTTCCAGGAATGTTAATTCTTTCATCATCCATATTCTTAAGATAATATTTCTGATTTAAATAAAGATAATCCTGAAGCGGATTTATAAACCATGCACTCTTGCACAAAGCAGAAGATTCAAGACAGAAATCTGCAACTTGTGCATCAAATTCCATGGCAGAGTTTACAGGAGTTGAATTATTAAAAAGTCCTTTTTTATCGTTTGAGTTCCACATATTGATGTAAGCATTTACAGAATCTTTTTCTGTAGACCACCATTGTCTTAATGTAGAAGAATCATGAACTGAAGTAGTTGCAACGCTTAAAAACGGATACTGATTGTATGGGGCATAAGGCTGACCTGGATTGTCCCACCAGCGATTCCATCTTATTACGCGTAAACTTAAAATGTTTAATTTACCTAAAACTTCAGGAAGAACTGGAAGATTTACACCTAAGTCTTCGGCACAAGCAGTCATATCGGTTTCGCCGGTAATGGCACCTAAAGTTTTTTCTGCCTGATCTTTCCACAGTGTATTTTCTTCACTTTCGCAGCGGTTAAAAAGTCCGTAGAGGCGATTTTTTTCGTCATCATTAAGACTCTTCCATGCAGTAGAATCTTCGCATTTCCAGACTTTTGTAAACTCAATGTCTGACTGTTTGATTAAAGCACGATCCCGCCATTTTTCAGAAAGAACATGTTTTATTCTGTCATCTTTTTCTTTATCTTCTGGGAAGAATGACTGATTAAAAATTTCTTTATCACCTTTTAAGTCTTCTTTGAAGTTCCATAACTCTTCATTACCAATACGAGTACAGACTTTTTCAAGAACGTTAACAGCCTGTTCGTGATTCCATGTAATGTCTTCAATTACGCTTGTAGCAATGTGAGGTTCAGAAAGCCATTTTATGCGGCCGTCATCAAAACCAAGTGAATGAAGATCATCTCTTGTAAACATTCGGCATGGAGATGTGTGACCAAGGTAGGCACTTGTGTCAGCATTATTTATTGCCCATATTCTAAAGAAGCCTAAAACGTGGTCAATTCTAAAGGCACTGTAGTACTGGGAAGCAGTTTTTACTCTGCTTTTCCACCAGCTGTAATTGTCTTTTGCAAGATTGTCCCAGTTGTATGTAGGAAATCCCCAGTTTTGTCCTACAGGATTTTCGCCATCTGGAGGAGAACCTGCTTTTTGTGTCTGATTAAAGTATTCAGGCCATGCCCATGCATCAGCGGAATCTTCGTTCATTAAAATAGGAATATCGCCCTTTAATGTAATACCTAAAGAACGTACATAGTCTGCCGCATCTTTAAATTGTTCTGCCGCACGAAGCTGGCACCAGACAAAAAAGTTATGGCTTGTTTTAAGAGCCTTGTTGTTCCATCTTGTTTTTATCTGACTTTTTGAAAGATGCTGGAAATTTTCATCCCATTCCTTCCATGAAGCTTGCATTGCAATGTCTTTAAGATTTTTGTAAACAGCATATTCAATTATCCATGGATTTTCGTCTGTAAATTTGTCCATTTCTTTGATAAGAGGATTTGGAGCAGTAACTTCTTGCTGAGACGCAGACTTTTTTTTGGGATTAAGAGACTTGTCAAGATAAGAGTAAATTAAATGAAGAAGCTTTATCTTTTCATTATTAAGTTTTTCGTAGTCAAACCTTGATTTATATTTAAATTCCTTTTTAAAGCTCTTGTAAGCACTTGCAAATGCCTTGTCTTTTTTTAGAGCTTCATCAAATTCAGGAAGAGCCTCTATATTTATGTAGAGGGGATGAAGGGCAAATGCCGAAAGTCCTGAATATGGGGAAGACTGGGTTCCAGTGTCATTTAGGGGAAGTAACTGAATAACTCCAAAACCAGATTTTTTACAGAAGTCAGCGAATTTTTTAAGGGCTGTAAACTCACCTACGGCCTGGCACTCTTCTGTGTAAAGTGCTGCCAGTGGTACAACCACACCTGTTTTTCTTTCCATAGAATAGAAGTATAGCATGGAATTTTTAGGGGGTAAAATTAAATTTATAAAAAAATATTTATTTAAGATTATTTTAAGATTTTGTCTGAATTTTTACAAAAAAAATACTAATCTTACAAAAAATGTGATTGTGTCAAAATATTAAACGATATATAATTTCTTAAATTAATTTTAAAAGCAGACGGGGCATAAAGTGGAAGAAATAAAATCTAATTTGACAGAATATACTTTTCCAAAACTGATGGAATATTCAACAAAAAAATTTGCAAAAAGACCATGTTTGGGACTTGTCGGTCAAAAAGCACTTACTTATGAAGAAGTTTGTAATAAAAGTAAATTTGTAAGTAAACTTCTGCGTTTTTACGGACTTAAGGAAGGAGATAAAGTAGCACTTTATTCAAACGGTCGCCCTCAGTTTGGCATTTCATATTTTGGCATTGTAAATACAAAGATGATAAGTGTTCCGCTTTTGCCTGATTTTTCTGCCAGTGAAGTTGAAATTTTTTTAGACCATTGCGGGGTACAGGCACTTATTGTTGAAGAACGTCTTTATGCAAAATTAAAAAAAATTGAAGAAAAACTCCCTTCTCTGATTATAAATATTGAAGATTTTTCTATTATAAAGGGTAAAGAATATACTGCAGAAGAAGTAGAAAAAGTTGAACTTCCTGCATTAAAAATTGAAGAAAATGATACAGCTTCAATTATATATACATCTGGTACTACAGGCCGTTCAAAAGGTGTTGAGTTAAGTCATAAAAATTTAGTTTGGTCTGCAGTAAGCGGACAGTGCGTTCATGTAGTAAAGCCAAAAGATGTTTGTCTGTCATTTCTTCCAATTTCGCATGTATATGAATTTTCTGTAGGATTTACAATGCAGTATTATTTTGGAAGTTCGGTTTATTATCTTGGAAAACCGCCTGTTGTTTCTGCCTTGCTTCCGGCATTTAAAAAAATAAAGCCTACAATAGTTCTTTCTGTTCCGCTTATAATCGAAAAAATTTATAAGAGTAAAATTTTACCGACACTTAATTCAGAAAAAATTAAAAAGCTTTACAGTAAAAAATTCTTTAAGAAAATAATCAATAAAAAAATTGGAAAGACATTAATAAAAACATTTGGCGGCCGTTTAAACTTTTTTGGTGTAGGCGGTTCAAAAATGGATTCAGAAATTGAACAGTTTTTAAAAGATATAAAATTTCCATATGCAATCGGCTATGGATTAACAGAAACATCTCCGCTTCTTGCAGGTTCAGGACCGGAAATTACAGTGCCGGGATGCTTAGGTCCGTGTGTAACTGGAGTCGACGTAAAAATAATTAATAAAAATGAAGAAGGCATTGGAGAAATAGTTGCCAAAGGTCCAAATGTCATGAAGGGCTACTACAAAGATGAAGAATTAACAAAAGTAGTTTTTACTACACAAAAAGATGAGTGTGGCCCAGGATATTTTAAAACAGGAGACTTAGGCATTCTTGATGCAGATAATAAACTTTATATGAAAGGCCGCCTTAAGAATATGATTTTAGGTTCATCAGGCGAAAATATTTATCCTGAAGATATTGAGTTTGTTTTAAATCAACATCCTTTTATAAATGAATCACTTGTACTTCAGGACGAAGGAAAATTAGTTGCACTTGTAACCCTTGAAGACATTGCAAAAAATATTGGAAACGCAATAAAAGATATACTTGATTTTATTAATAAAAAAGTAAATCGTTCATCTCGCATTACAAAAGTTGAAGTTGTGCCGGAATTTGAACATACTGCTTCTAAAAAAATTCGCCGCTATCTTTATCCAAAGAAAAATACTCAAGCAAAAAATGATGAATCTAAAAAAGCAGAAAGTGAAGTAAAAAAAGAAAGCGGTGAAAATAAAAAAAATTAAAGTCTTTCTTTTAAATTGAATCAATTGCACCATATTTCCAGTGCCATACAACTTTTGCAAGTGCATTGGAAAATGGTTGCGTGCGTTCAAAGTCCGGGAGCCATTCGTCATCTGTATTAAGTTCCTGGTAGAACATATATTCAAATGCGTATTCATCAATTTTTTTTCTTAAAATTTTGTCTTCTTCTTCATTTACAAAACGATTTTGAAATGAAGAGAGACTTTTGTTTCTTGCTTCAAGATGTTTTTTATCTTCATTAAATTTTACTGGAGTATACTGCGACATAAGTGAAATTACAGCACGTGAATCTGCATGAATTTTTAGCCAGTCTAAAGTAAGAAGAGTATCTTCCATTCTGCCGGGTAAAAGAAGGTGTCTTATGATTACGCCAGAAAATATTTTTTCTTTTATCTGACCAGTTTTTTTGTCCTTAACTTCTTTTATTTTACATGGGGCATTTTCCATCATCCAGCGGATACTTTTTTTTGCAACAGCAGGATAATCTTTTGCCTTAAAAAGTTCTTCGCTCATCAAAGGGTTTAGAGTTTTTAAATCCGGAAGATAAATGTCTACAAGTCCTTTTAAAAGTTCAAGACTTTCTGTGCTCTCGTATGCACTGGAATTCCATGCAACAGGAATTTTTAATCCTTTTTCTTTTGCAATTTTAAGTCCTTGGGCAATAAGCGGAATGTTGTGGCTTCCTGTTACAAGATTAATGTTTTCAGCCCCAAGATTTTCAAGTTTAAGGCACATATCTGCAAATTCTTCTGCACTAACATCTTTACCCATTCCATGTTGGCTAATCTGATAATTCTGGCAGAATGCACAGCGTAAGGTACAGCCGGTAAAAAAAATAGTTCCGCTTCCGCCAAAAACAGTAATTAAAGGTTCTTCACCAAAATGCAGGCAGGCTAAGGCAATTTTAAGACTATCCCCTTCGCCACAGAAAGACTTTTTATTTTGTGTGCGGTCAATCTGACATTTTCTTGGGCACTGAGTACATTTTGTATAAAGATTTAAAATATCTTCTGTCATTTAAATTGCCTTGTGGTCTACAAAAGCTGTCATAAGTGAATTAAGTAAATCTAAATCAATGTCCTGGGCATTAAAATTTACAATCTGGCATAGTTCTTTCCAGTCGCTGTCACTAAGAGCCTTTGTGTCTTCTTGTGTTTGCGTCTGATTAAGAAGTGCATGCATTGCAAGAAGTTTTTCTGTATTTTCTTCAGATGGTTCTTTTTCAGGGCAGGTACTTTTTTCTATATATGTTTCAATCCAGTAGTCTGCAAAAAGTCCTGCAAGTTCACCAGCAAAGGAATTTGACCTTTCAAAAAGAGCTGTAATCTGATGGCAACATTTTTTTGAATCGTAATTGCCAGCATTTTCTGCACGCTGATATTTTTTAATTTTTTCTATATCTGAGTTAAATTTCTGTATTAAATCCATGGGTCTAAATATAGGTCAAATCTAGTAAATCGTCTAGTTGCTGTGAGTGCAAGAATAATTTTACAGTCTTAAAGTTACATAAAAATGCAAAGAATGGAGATTTTTTTCTTGACAATTTTGTGTCGTAAACATAAACTACATTCATGGACTTAAGAACTGTATTAACACCTGACACTGTAAATCTTCATCTTTCAGGATCAACAAAAGAAGAAATTATTGATGAAATGCTTGACATTCTTGTAAAGGCTGGAAAAGTAACAGATAAGGCTTCAGCTAAAGAATGTGTTTTAGACCGTGAACGAAAAATGTCTACAGGTATGAAGCATGGTATTGCAATTCCACACGGAAAAACAGACACTGTATCAGACCTTGTAGCCTGCATTGGTATTTCAGACAAGCCTGTAGATTTTGACAGTCTTGACCAGGAACCATGCCGTATTTTTATTATGACACTTTCTCCTGTAAACAAGACAGGACCTCACCTTCAGTTTCTTGCTGAAGTAAGTCTTTTGTTTAAATCAGCAGATAAGCGTGCACAGATTTTAAATACTCAGGATAAGGCTGAAGTAATTAAAATCCTTACTGAATAGAATTTTTTTTACATAGTTTTAAGCTCTTCGCGGTTTGCGGAGGGCTTTTTTTATATTAAAATATATAAATTGACATATGTATGTAATATATGTATATTAAAAATATGGAGGAAAGAATAATGATGAAACCACTTACACTTTATGTATCTGAAGGTTTATATCAGGAATATCAGCTACAAGCTGGAAAAACAGGTCGTAAAGCAGCAGAATTGATTCGTGAAGCAATGGAAGAATATGCTGAAGATAAGTTTGTACATAAAAATAAGCTTTCATCACTTAATTTTGATTACGGTGTAAGGTTAAAAAAAGGTTCTAAGGATTTTTTAAATGAAGACTGGCGCAGCGATTTTTTGGATGATCAGGTAAAATTGTGATAGGACTAGATACAAGTTTCTTGATAGATCTTTATTGGCTAGATTCTCCAAGACATATGGGAGCAGTAAATCTGTTTAACAGTCTTTCAGATGAAAGATATATAAATGAACAAATATGTATTTATTATAATTGTTTTAATGAATTTTTACATGTGATTACAGATAGTCGCAGATTTGACAGCGCTATTTCAATTGAGAAGGCTTTGGATATTGTTGAACAATGGAGAATGATAGACAGGGTAAAGATTGTTTTTCCTACTGAAATGAGTTTTTGTAGGACTTTGACGTGGCTTTCTGTATATAAATTGGGGAGAAAAAGGCTTAATGACACAAATATGGCAGCTTGTTATGCAGCACTGGGAGTGTCTTCAATAATAACAGCTAATCCACATGATTTTGAAATACTTAAGGTTTTCAATACTATAAATTATTAAAAAGTTAGTATATACTTCCAAATATGGGATACATTTTTTTTATTTGTGGTACGATTTTTCTTATAGCAATGATTGTAATTTCATGGAAGTCTGTTGATAGAGAAATTACAGAACTGCCTGAATCAATTGCAAAGAGAAATGCAAAACGTGCAGAACGCAAGGCCCAAAAAGAAGCAAAGGCTGAAGAAAAAAGAGTTTTGTCAGAAAACGAACTTGAGCGGGAAGATTACGAAGATTAAAATGAATAAAAAAAATTTTACAATAGTTTTTTTTAATATTCTGCTTGTATTTTTAATGCTTGTAATGGGGCTTTTGTGCTGTTTTCATATATTGCAGGTAAATATTACGCTTGTAATGGAAGTAATATTTATATTTGTTGGAGTATCTGCAATTATTTTAATCAATAAAAATTCCAAAAAAGAACATATAAAAGAAGACGAAGAACGTGCTGCTTGTCAAAAAGAACAGATGCAGTCGTATTTTGAACTTTTAATGAGAAAAATATCATCTCTTAATGATGATTATTCTTCTATAAAAAAACAGTGTCGTGAACTTTATGAAAAAATAAAAACTCTTCCATTATCTGATGACGTAGCGGCAATTAAACTTGAACATGATATATTTTCAAAAGTAACAGCTGCAAGTTCAGCCTGCGATATAGTTTTGTCCGGGGGCAGTAAAAGTGAACTTGAAAAACAGATAAATGCTCTGGAAACTGTAGTAAAACAGCGTTTTTCTTTTAAAGAATAAAATTCAGCATGTAATTTGTTTTAGAACTTTTCCAATACTGTCGTGAATTATAAGATTTGCAACATGGTCACTAGCAGTCGGACTTTTGTTAATTAAGACAAGATTTTCTCCCTTAAAATAACGTATGAGACCTGCAGCAGGATAGACTGTAAGGGAAGTTCCACCGATTATAAGTAAATCTGCCGCACTGATTGCATTTATTGAACCTTCAACAGTTTTATCGTCTAAGCTTTCACCGTAAAGAACAACATCCGGTTTTATAATTGACGAGCATTTGTCGCAAAGGGGAATGCCTTTTGAATCTGAATGATTTTTAATATATTCATCTGTAAAAAATTTATGGCATTTTGTACAGTAGTTACGAAGAGTGCTTCCGTGAAGTTCAAAAACATTTTTGCTTCCTGCCTTTTGGTGCAGTCCGTCAATATTTTGTGTGATAACGGCTTTAAGTTTTCCTTTTGCTTCAAGTTCTGCAAGTTTTTTGTGGGCATCGTTAGGTTTAATACCGCTTACAAGAAGTTTTTTTCTGTAAAATCTGTAGAATTCTGCAGTGTTTTTATAAAAAAATGATGAACTTATAATTTCTTCTGGCGGAAATGCCCATTGTTGATTATAAAGACCGTCAGTGCTTCTAAAGTCAGGTATTCCGCTTTCTGTAGAAACACCAGCTCCTCCAAAAAATACAATATTTGAGCTTTGATCAATCATTTTCTGAAGTTCTGCAATTTTTGTGTCTGTCATAGTGCTTTAATTATTATCATTGATATATTCTTTGTCAATTTTTTATTTTTTACAAACTGTGTATTTTGGTTCAAAACTCGTTAAAAATAGGATAAAATGGTTGAAAACTTAAAGGAAGCTTTTTATGAGTGATAT